>CALFGU010000155.1 GCA_937877685.1 uncultured Prevotella sp. | reverse complement strand
CTATCTTAAGGGGAGAGCGCCATGCGGAATGCATTTCCCTCTGTTTACTATCGATATACCCCATTGGGCATTCCCCCGATTTTATAACGAAAGTATCTAACCTCACTCTCCCCTTAAGATAGGGGGAGTACCGCGTAGCGGGGAGGGGGTATGACTATGAAACCACTTAAAATCTGAAAAATCCCTTTAAGATAGAACAAGGGAATTTGAGGATATTTTTCTGATTAAGCGTCTATATTATTACTACCACTAAAATACCTTATAGGAAAAACAAAGTCTATTATAGGGAAAATTCTTTCTAACAGAATCTGTCCTATTTCACCAAATAGTTTCCAGAGTTAATAGTATTGTTGCTCCAAGTTGATTTACTGGTTCTTTTTTATGACGCTTACGGCGTCACCGCTCAGTAACCGGGGTGTTTGAGCGAAGCGAAATACCCCCGGAGTGGGTCTGTCATGGCGCGCACCCTAAATGGGTGCCCGAACATAAGGGAACGACGTGTCAAACCTGAGGAAGTTGAGCCGTTAAAACTAAATATCCGTATATTCATCAAGAAATCCATTCATTCACATTTAAACTAAAACTTATGTTATTACTTACCACAACCCCCACCATTGAAGGACACCCCGTTCAGCAATACTTAGGCATTGTTACGGCAGAAACAATCTTTGGTACGAACGTATTCCGCGACATTTTTGCCTCAATCCGCGACGTCGTTGGCGGACGTAGTCGCTCGTATGAAGAAGTGTTGCTCCGCGCAAAGGAAGAGGCGCTCCGCGAACTCTCAGAGCGTGCCGAACAGATGGGAGCAAATGCTGTCGTTGGCGTAGATTTTAGTTACGAAACCGTAGGTCAGAGTGGCTCTATGCTGATGGTGGTGTGCACAGGTACTGCTGTTAGAATCTAAAAGCGAAAACAATTATCACGCTACGTTACATGCAAAAAATAAGGCGCGGTTCCGTCGTGGAACTGCGCCTTATATTTTGTGTCAAGCATCACCCTTTCGGGCGAAACTGCCTTTACGAATTACTTCTGCAACGAAGCGGGAAGCATGATAATCGTTGACGTGTTGGGCTTCTTAAGAAGGGTCTTCTTCACGAACTTTTGGATGTCCTTAGAGTTAAGACCGTTGATAATCTTTTCGTAGTCCTTCTGACCATCCTTACCCCATTCTACCTTTTCAATAATGAGGTTCTGCCAGTAAGCGTTTTCGCGCTGGTTGTCAGCGTACTGCTTGAGTTCAAACTTCTTAATCTTGTCCAATTCTTCGTCTGTCACGCCCTTCTGAGCAATATCCTGAATGCCGATTTCCATAAGGAGGAGCACAGAGTCGCACTTTTCGGGAGTGAAGGGACATACAATCTGAAGTGCGTATTCATCGTCTTCACCATAAGAGAGGTCTGCCTGTGCCTGAACGGAATAAGAGAGACCGCCATCCTCACGGATGCTCTTCAAATAGCGTTGTGAGAGCACGTCACCGAAAGCACCGATTGTGAGAGCGTCTTTAAGTGTGTACTTCTTCTGACCGTGCCAAATCTGAGCGAGGAATGCCTGAGGCGTTTCCATTTCGCGGAAGAAACGATTCTCAACTACGCCCTTGCGTGCGTCAATGCCGAGGTCAACAAAGTTTTCGCGCTTTGCCACACCGGGAAGTGATGCCACGTAAGTCTCAACCATCAACTTGAGTGAATCAACGTTGAACGCACCTGTTACGTAGAAGTTGAAGTCGCCAGCAGAAGCGAAGCGTTCTGAGTAGATGCGCTTGATTTCTTCGTAACTCATCTTGTCGAGGTCTGCCAAAGTGAAGGGACGCTGACGCTCTACGCCGGGATAAAGTGTGCTTGAGATAGAGTCGCTCCAAGCCTTTTGGGGCAACTTAGAAGCATTGGCGAGCTGGAGACGCTGATAGTCCATGTAGTTCTTGTAAGCGTCGGGGTCGTCAGCAGGCTTCTGGAAGTGGAGATAGAGCAATTCGAAAAGCGTACGCATATCCTTGGGAGTAGCATTACCTGAAATGTGCTCCATTGTGCTACCGAGCGAAACAGATGTGCTTACCTGCTTACCAGCAAGCTTCTTCTGAAGTTCAACTGAGGTAAAGTTACCCCAACCTGTGCTGTTCATGATGCTACCTACCATACGCGCGTTCATAACATCCTTGTCCTTCACCAAAGACATACCTCCGAAACTTTCAGCTCGGAGAAGCACCTGCGCATCATTGAAGTCTGTCTGACGGAAATACACATTCGCACCATTAGAAAGCGTCCACTTTGTATAACCAAAGTCAGCCGCTTCTTCCTTCAAGATACGGCCCTTAGCAGGAATCGTGGGAACGAGGGGTTCATTCTTTACATTGTCAACATAAGCCGCAAGGTCAGCGCTAACTGCTGCATTCACGGCATTCTTCATAGCATCAACGGTGGGAATTACGACATCGTCCTTTTCGGGATACATAGCGAAGAACACGAAATTCTTTTCAGTGCTCGCAGCCAACTGTGCCATGATCTGAGAATACACTTCCGTGGGAAGGTTTTGGAGTAATTGCTGATACATTTGGTAAGTAGTAGCAATATCCATCGCAGGCGAGTTGTCAAGGAAGTGACGCACATACCAGTTTACGTAAGTTTCGTTCTTCTGCTTGTCGCGGTTCTGATAAAGGCGCTCAACAGAACTGAGGAGTTGCTCTTGCGCACGGAACTTTTCTGAACCTGTGAAACCATGACGCACAGCGCGCTGCACTTCTTGCATAACCTCCTGAACAGCTTCGGCATCCTTGCCGGGCTTAGGCATAATGCTCACGGTGAAAGCGTCAACGGTCTTTGCAACAATCATATTGCTATAACCAACTCCCGCACCGATGAAATTACATTCGGGTTTCTGAGAAAGTTCTTCGAGACGGCTGTTCAACATTGAGCAAATCATTGTTGTAGCCAAGTCTGTCACAACGCCAACTTGCGTATTGCGCATTTCGAGAGGGAGAGGTTCGTGCTTGAAATAGATAGAGATGCTTGCACGATTGAGTTCCTTATCCTTGTCAATCACGTAGATGGCCTGTTCATTATCAGGAACGGGATAAAATTCGTAAGGCGCAGCATTTTCGGGCATCTTAATCTTGCCGAATACGTCTTTCACCTTTGCTTCAAGCGCAGCCGCGTCAATATCTCCCACAATGATGATACCCTGAAGGTCGGGGCGATACCACTTTTGGTAATAGTCGCGAATTTCTTTGTGAGCGAAATTTTCAACTACCTCCATTGTGCCGATAGGTAAGCGATAAGCGTAACGACTTCCGGGCATGAGGAGCGGGAAAGCGCGTTCGTAGATACGCATTGCGCCAGAGTTGCGCATGCGCCACTCTTCCTTGATAACACCACGCTCCTTGTCG
>CALFGU010000154.1 GCA_937877685.1 uncultured Prevotella sp. | reverse complement strand
GTAAAGATTTCGTAAGGATGACCGTCAAGAAGTCCGACAAATGCCACCCACTTTTCCTTCTTATTTTGGAAGCGCACAACGTCACATTCCAATTCAACGGGGCGAATCTCTGTCACCTGGGGCGGTTGACACATCGGCGTTTCGTCTTTCTTCTTGTCTTTCTTTTCTGCGCTTACGAGCACGCCGCTACGACTACCGTCACGATAAATCGTGCATCCCTTACACCCACTCTTCCAAGCCTCGATGTAAAGTCTGTTCACCAATTCCTCATCCACATCGGCGGGCAGGTTTACGGTCACTGAGATGCTATGATCCACCCACTTCTGAATGGCGCCCTGCATCTTCACCTTCATGAGCCAATCCACATCATTTGCCGTGGCCTTGAAGTAAGGCGAACGTGCCACGAGTTGGTCAACCTCTTCCTGACTATATTTCTTGTTGGTGTCAAGTCCGTTTGCCTGCATCCAGGTCATGAACTTGGGGTGGTAAACGATGTATTCTTCAAACGAGTCGCCCGTCTCGTCCACGAAGTCCACGTGCACCTCGGGGTCATTGGGATTCACCTTTCGGCGACGCTTATAGACGGGCAGGAACACGGGTTCGATGCCACTCGTCGTTTGCGTCATCAGGCTGGTAGTTCCCGTCGGGGCAATGGTCAGGCAGGCTATGTTTCGACGTCCATACTTCACCATGTCTTCATAAAGTCCAGCATCAGCCTCCTTCAAGCGCAAGATGAAGGGATTGTTCACCTCACGCTCAGCGTCAAACACATGGAACGCACCGCGTTCGCGCGCCATCTCTACGGACGACCCATAAGCGGCAAGAGCCAATGTGCGCTGAACATTTACGGCAAAGTCCGTAGCCTCCTGTGTGCCGTAACGCAGACCGAGCGCCGCCAGCATGTCACCCTCTGCCGTGATGCCCACACCCGTGCGTCGGCCCTCCACGGCCTTCTGATAAATCTTCTTCCACAATTGCAATTCCGTCTGCTTCACCTCCTCTGTCTGGGGGTCGCTCTCCACCTTGTTCAGGATTTTCTCAATCATCTCCAGTTCCAGGTCAATGATGTCGTCCATCAAGCGTTGCGCCAAGCGCACATGCTTACGGAAGAGGTCGAAGTCAAACGTCGCCTCTGCCGTAAAGGGTCGGTCAACGTAACCGTAAAGGTTGATGGCCAACAGACGGCAACTATCATAGGGGCACAAGGGAATTTCGCCGCAGGGGTTCGTAGAAATTGTGCGGAATCCCAGGTCGGCATAACAATCAGGGATGCTTTCGCGGATAATCGTGTCCCAGAAGAGCACACCCGGTTCAGCGCTTCGCCAAGCGTTATGCACAATCTTGCGCCACAGGGCCGAGGCGTCAATGCGCTTCACGAATTGCGGATGCTCCGCGTCAACGGGATATTGTTGCTGATAAGGCATCTGCTGAATGGCGGCATTCATGAAGGCGTCGTCAATGCGCACACTCACGTTGGCGCCCGTCACCTTGCCCTGCGTCATCTTAGCGTCAATAAATGCCTCTGCTTCGGGATGCTTAATGCTCACGGAGAGCATCAGCGCGCCGCGTCGGCCGTCTTGCGCCACTTCGCGCGTCGAGTTGCTATAGCGCTCCATGAAGGGCACAATGCCCGTTGAGGTCAAGGCCGAGTTGCGCACGGGCGAACCCTTGGGGCGGAGTTTCGAAAGGTCGTGCCCCACGCCGCCACGTCGCTTCATGAGTTGCACCTGCTCCTCGTCTTCCTTCATGATGGCGCCATACGAGTCAGCATCGCCCTCAACGCCGATTACGAAGCAGTTAGAAAGCGAAGCCACCTGGTGCGGATTACCAATCCCCGTCATGGGGCTTCCCGCGGGGATGATGTAGCGGAAATGGTCAAGCAGGGTGAAAATCTCCTCTGCCGAGACGGGGTTAGCATACTTCTGCTCGATGCGCGCAATTTCGCGCGCCAATCGCCAGTGCATGTCCGTGGGCGACTGCTCATAGATGTTGCCATGACTATCTTTCATGGCATACTTGTTCACCCACACACGGGCGGCCAGTTCATCGCCCCCGAAATATTCCAGCGAAGCCTTAAAGGCCTCGTCATACGTATAGACTTTTTGTTCCACAAGGGTATAGATTTTTGTTAATGAATATTTGCGAAGATTTTCTTTAGTCCTGTTTGCAAAAATAAAACAATAAGAATTATTGAACCTAAAAAAAACTAAAAAAAAGAATCTCACAATTCATTTTATTTTCTTATGGTCGGTAGTCAGTGGAGCGTTGTTGGGGAGGAATGGAGGGTTGAGAGATGGGAGGAGGCGGCTAGTTGTGAGTAGTTATTGGAGTTATCAGAGACCTCAGAGTTATCAGAGACCTCAGAGTTATCAGAGTCCTCAGAGTTATCAGAGTCCTCAGAGTTATCAGAGTCCTCAGAGTTATCAGAGACCTCAGAGACCTCAGAGTCAACCACAATGCAATTGCAATTGGAATATTCAAACCGCAAGGACTCCTCTCTCCTCCCTCCTCTCAAAAATTAAGAGTGAGTTAGTAAGAAACGTAAAGGAAAGATTTTGAATTAAGAGTGAGTTACGATTGGTCGATATACTGGTCAATTTAGGTCCCCGATTTTGTTCCCCATGCGGTGCGCGCATCCCGCAAGGCCATTAACCATTAACCCTTAACCGTTCATCGTTAATCGTTAACCCTTAACCGTTCACAGTTCATCGTTAACCCTTAACCGTTCACCGTTCACCGTTCACCGTTCACCTTTCACCTTTTCATGTGCAAAGATACAACACGCCCCACCCCGCTTGTCATTTATTGTCATTTAGCATCCAAAAAAAGAGCAAAAATATGCTCGTAACACATAGACATTCAGCACCTTACAAGCGCAGAAAAATTTTTAAAAATTTCCCAGCAACTGCTCCAGAGGGACATCACTTGACCTGTACAGCGACGCACTTTGAGTGCACTACTGCCCCTACCTGTCAAGCGGAATTTCGCTCGGAATTCATCCAGCCTTCTGTTACTGCTAATGATTATTCACCTATTTAGTCAGTGAGTAAAATGATTTGCGTGTGTTTCGTACCCTTTACACTTTTACAGTTTTACAGTTGTTTCATTTTCCCTCTCCACCACCGTGTAAAAACACAAAAAAATTTTAT
>CALFGU010000153.1 GCA_937877685.1 uncultured Prevotella sp. | reverse complement strand
TTGCCGACTTCCAAAAGGGCTTCGACATCATGGAATCAGGTCAGTGTGGTAAGGTTATCCTTGAATGGGACTAATCCGTCACTACTTATAATTAAAGGCGCATCCTGGTGGGTGCGCCTTTAATTATAAAAAAGAGAAAGGAGAAAGGAGAAAACCATGCGGGACATCAGCGCGCCAGCATCTTTCTCATTTCTCCTTTCTCATTTCTCCTTTTCGCAAAATCTTACTTCTTGAACAAACGGAAGATTTCGCCAATCCAAAGCACAATAGAGGTGCCGAGGATGCAGATGAGCCAGTCTTCAAGAGAGAGGGGCTGTACGTTGAACATTGTGCCACCAAGCGTTACGATGGCAATTTGTCCGAGCACGATAACGGCGGCGATGCTTACGAAAGAGTTGCAACCCTTGAAGTGGAGTGCTGAAGCACCCGTGAGGTAGGCGCGAGCGTTGAACATATTCCAGAATTGGAACATCACGAAGAGCGTGAACATCAAGCTGCGTTCGTAAGGCGAAACGCCTGATTGGGGCGCAAGTGCTGAAAGGTTCAACAAGTCGGCAAGCGACTTAATATCGTACGTGTTTGTCACATAAGCCAATCCCAAAATGAGCACCGTAAAGATGAGTCCTACGGAGAGGATATTTGCCCACATGGCCTTGTCAATAATAAAGTCTTCGCGCTTGCGGGGTGCATCCTTCATCACCGTCATTGAGGGCGGAAGCGAAGCGAGTGCCATAGCCGCAAAGGTGTCCATGATGAGGTTCACCCAAAGCATCTGCGTCACGGTGAGGGGCGTTTCCATACCGAGAAGGGCACTGATGAGCACGATGAAACATGCCGCCATAGTGACCGTCATTTGGAAGAGAATGAAGCGCTGGATATTGCGATAAAGCGAGCGTCCCCACATCACGGCACGCGTAATGCTAGCGAATGAATTATCGACAATCGTAATATCACTGGCTTCCTTAGCAACGCTTGTTCCGTCACCCATAGAGAGACCTACGTGAGCCGCCTTAAGGGCAGGAGCGTCGTTCGTACCATCACCCGTCACGGCAACCACTTGACCAAGGCGCTGAAGCGTTTCTACGAGGCGCTTTTTATCCATGGGACGTGCACGTGCAATAATGCGGAGGTCGAGGATGCGCTCTTCGAGTTCGGCATCGGTGAGTTCGGCAAATTCAGGACCTGTGATGAGGTTGCGTTCGGTTGACTTTTCCGTCCAAATACCGATTTGGCGACCAATTTCGCGCGCCGTACCGGGAGTGTCACCCGTCACAATAGTCACGTTAATACCCGCGCTCAAGCAATCGCCTACGGCGGCGGGAACATCGCTACGAACGGGGTCAGCAATCGCTACGACACCGAGGAAGGTCAAATTCTTCGCCTCAACCACCTTATCATTAAAGGTTGCATCGCCCTCTTCCAACACTTGGTAAGCGAAACCAAGCGTACGCATCGCAAGGTTCTGATAGTTGAGAAGCATGGCGTCAAGCGTTTCCTTCGTCACATTGCCAAGACTCTGCTTACACAAAGCAAAGACATATTCGGGAGCACCCTTGACGTAAAGCACCTTCTTGTTCAACTTTGAAGAATGCACCACGGTTGCCATATACTTGCGCTCCGTAGAGAAGGGCAATTCGGCAACGTACTCAGCATCGGAACGCATCTTCATGAAGTCAACACCCTGAGCGCGGAGCCAAAGGATGAGTGCGCCTTCCGTAGGATTACCGAGTGCACGGGGCTTTTCACCCGTAAGGTCAAGCGTTGCGGTAGAGTTAACGGCAATACCTTCGGCAATGATTTCCGACATTTCATCGGTGCCCAATCGTTGTTCTTCAGAAAGACCGAAGAAGCGTGTTTCGTGAATCTGCATGAGGTTTTGCGTGAGCGTACCCGTCTTGTCGGTACAAATCACGGTTGTAGCCCCCATCGTTTCACACGCATGCATCTTACGCACCAAGTTATTGGTCTTCAACATGCGGCGCATGCTATAAGCGAGACTCAACGTTACGGCCATAGGAAGACCTTCGGGCACAGCTGCTACAACGAGCGTCACCGCCACCATGAGTGTTTCGAGCATGTGGCTGAGGAAGAGCATTGTGTCAAATTCTCCACTCCAAGGGAAAGCCGCGAGGCGTGCGATGAGGATGATGCCCGCAAAGGTATAACTGATTTTTGAAATCTTATTTGCGAGTCCGTCGAGTTGCTCATTGAGGGGCGTCTTCACGCTATTGTCAATCTGTGCGGCCACAAACACCTTACCGTTCTCCGTATGGTCGCCCACGGCAAACACGCGTGCTACGCCGTGACCTTCCATCACCGTTGTGCCACGCATTACGTGGTTAGAGGGGAAGGTTGCTTCTTCATCAAATTCCTCCTTGAGGATAGTCTTTCGGCAAAGGGGTTCGCCCGTAAGCGTTGATTCGTTGAGCGCCATTGCCGACGCTTCAAGCAATTCGGCATCAGCAGGCACTTCGTTACCCGTTGAGAGCACGATGATGTCTCCCACCACGATGTCCTTCTTTGCCACCTCCGTAGTGTTGCCACCACGAATAACCTGCACGGGTTCGTCATCATTCACCTGATTGAGTAATTCAAATTCCTTGTCGGCCTTCATTTCAAAGTAGAAAGAAAGTCCTGTAGCAAGGAGAATTGCCACGATGATACCAATGGGTTCGAGGAACACTTCCATACCCGTTCCTTCATGACCGAAGAATTCGTAGAAGGAAATACCTACCGACACTACCGCCGCCACAATCAGAATGCGAATGAGGGGGTCGGCAAACTTGCCGAGGAACTTCACCCAGAGCGACTCCTTTGCGGGAGGCGTCAAAATATTTGCGCCATGCTTAGCGCGACTCTCCGCCACTTCGGCTTCAGAGAGTCCTTTGTAAATCTCTTTTTCTTGCATAGATTATAGTGAGGTTCAAGGTTGTGAGGTTATAAGGTTTTAAGGAACCATCCGGCAAACTCACCAGATAGAACTTACGACCTTATAACCCCACAAATATGACATTTCAAGGCAACGAGATTTTTAAGGATAAGATTGGGATACATACTCCGCAAGGTCTTAAAACCTTATAACCTCATCACCTTATAACCTTAAAAATTACTTTTCTCCAGAATCGCCGCCATTTCCTGCTGGAGTTCGCGTGCCTTTTCGCCCGCCACTTCGGCAAAGCGTTCGGTAGTGTCGGCATAGATGATGCCACGACTTGAGTTGACGAGCAATCCGCAATCCTTGGTCATGCCGTACTTGCACACATCCTCGAGCGAACCACCCTGTGCACCTACACCGGGGACGAGGAGGAAGTGGTTGGGCACAATCTTACGGATGTCTTCGAAGAGTTTGCCCTGCGTAGCACCTACAACGTACATCATCTGTTCGTCATTCGCCCATTGCTGAGACGTGCGCAACACCTTTTCGAAGAGGCGTTCGCCTTCTGTGTCCTGCATGAGTTGGAAGTCGTGAGAACCCTTGTTGCTTGTGAGCGCCAAGAGAATCACCCACTTGCCTTCGTACTGGAGGAAGGGAGTTACAGAGTCTTCGCCCATATAAGGCGCCACGGTGAGCGAATCGATATCCATTTCTTCGAAGAAGCAACGTGCATACATCGCTGAAGTGTTGCCAATATCACCACGCTTAGCGTCGGCAATGATGAATTGGTCGGGGTAGTTCTGCTTGATATAATTCACCGTCTTTTCAAAGGCAATCCAACCCTGAAGACCAAAGCATTCGTAGAACGCCAAGTTGGGCTTGTAAGCCACCGTGTAGGGAGCGGTAGCGTCGATAATCGCCTTGTTAAATTCGAAGATAGGGTCTTCAGCGTCCAAGAGGTGCTTGGGCATCTTCTTCAAGTCAGTGTCCAAACCTACGCAAAGGAAAGACTTCTTCGCACGGATGTTGTCAATAAGTTGTTGCTTAGTCATCGCAAATACAGTTTTATCGGTTCACACACAAGGGGGTGAACGCGTCGTTATACATTATTATTTTTTATAATATTGAGTGCAAATGTACAAATATATCTGCGCGTAGGGAAAGAATCTGTGGAAAAATCCGTAAGTTTGCGCTAATTTTAACAACGTGAAGAAAACTTATTTCTCGCACAACCCAAAACACATCCCTTTTAGGAAAAACTATAAGTAACAGAATTCAAATTCTATTACTAAGAATTTCAACTATTAGTAACTCTTTTTTCGGTCATCCTAAGTCACTCATAATCAACTTCGGTTGAATCTAAAAAAACACCACGTTCGTTATGTCAAAAAAACAAGATTACCTCCGCGCCAACCAAGAATTTCTCATCGCGAAAGCGCAAGAAGAGGGCGTAAAGTCGCTCCCTAAAGGCATACTCTATAAGGTTATCACAGAAGGCACTGGCACCACCTGCCCCACCCTGCGTAGCATCGTTTGTGTGCACTATCGCGGCACGCTTACGAACGGGCGTGAATTTGACAATAGTTACGACCGTGGCTACCCCGAGGCATTCCGCTTGAATGAGGTTATCGAGGGGTGGCAAATCGCCTTGAGCAAGATGCACGCGGGCGATAAGTGGGAGATTTACATCCCCGCCGAAATGGGCTATGGCAAGCGCTCATCAGGACCTATCCCGGGCGGTTCTACGCTTATCTTTGAAGTGGAACTTTTGAGCATTGGATAACCCCTCTTATCAATAAAAAAACGCCTATGCACACATCCTCTCAACCTCTCCGCCCGCACGGTTATTTTTCCTTCCTCCTTTTTACTTTTTCACTTCTCCTCTGCTTCGCCGTTTCATCTTGCCGTAGTCACTCTGCCACCATGTGCAACGGCGACGGCATTGACATTTCTCACCATCAAGGGAAAATAAATTGGAAGAAGGTGGCGCGTCACAAAGACCTTCAATTCGTTTACATCAAAGCCACCGAGGGCGGCACGTATCAAGACCCTCGATACGAGCACAACCTCAAGCAGGCGCGCCGTCGTGGGTTGAAAGTAGGGAGTTATCACTTTATGCGCACCACGAGTAGTGTGTGGCTCCAATTTCTCAATTTTGTCAGTCATGTTCCTCCAAAAAAGCAGGACCTCGTGCCCGTAATTGACGTGGAAGAATGCAAGAATTGGAGTTCTCAGCAACTTGCTGATAGTGTGGCACTCATGTCCAAACTTTTAGAAAAAGTTTACGGTCAGAAACCGATGATCTATACGGGGCAAAATTTCTACAACAAGCACCTCCATAACCGCCTTCCGCATCACCCGCTTTGGATAGCTTGTTATAGCAATACGCCGCCCAAAATCAATTCACCCTACCTCATTTGGCAATTCACACAGAAGGCAAGGTTAAACGGCATTACCACCACCGTTGACCTAAACCGTTTTACCTCAAGGGGCAATCTCAAAATGCTGGAGTTGAAGTGAGGACTTGACAACAGACAATTGATAACGGACAACAATCCTACCATCCGTACTTGGATTGTTGTCCGTTGTTTTATTTACAACCGTTACACCAACCGTTTACCACATATTATATAAAAACTCCCCTCCCCGCTTGTCGCTTCAATAATAATTTGTATATTTGCGCCTTAAAAGAAAATAGAAACTAAAAACTAAATTATCCACTTCCTATTTTTGCGGAGCAACAGAGCGCTATTCTCTCTTGTTTGCCAAGCAAAATGTAAAGAAGGTTATACTGACTATGAAATTTCAAGAACGCCAAGGACTCAACCTCTTCGAGGTGAATCGTGAGGTGCTTGCCGAATGGGACAAGCAGGACCTCTTCCATAAGTCTATGTCGGAGCGCGAAGGGCAGAAGGAATACGTTTTCTTCGAAGGTCCTCCCTCGGCTAACGGACACCCCGGTATCCACCACGTTATGGCACGTACCATCAAGGACGTGTTCTGCCG
>CALFGU010000152.1 GCA_937877685.1 uncultured Prevotella sp. | reverse complement strand
TGCACAAATTCTGAATGAAGCGCTTCCACTTGCCGACACAGCAGACAACAACTACGTCTCGCTCCACTATTTCATGCAAGCCGAAATGCCTGAAATTCAACAATTAGCAACTAAGGTTGCGGAAGATGACTATGTGTTATCTACAGAACAGTTGAAGGAGCATAATCCCGATGAAAATCGCCTTGTTGAACTCATACCGCATCTCCTCAATGAATATAAATTTCATATCGTAGAGACACGCCTTAAAGAATTGCTCTCAGAATTGCGCAACCCCGAGGTGATGCAATCTCCCGAACGCTCACGCGCCATCATGGAAGAGCATGTGCATTTCAGTCAACTCAAGAAGGCGCTTTCGCCCATGATTGGCATGCGCATCATTACGAGATAGACCTCTGATTTTCTTCATCCCTCGCCTACCCCACCAATAGATAACCACTCCGAAATTTGAGAGCAAAAAAATAGGAACTAACGAAGCAAAAACTAAGTACCCAAATAAGCGTTCTTAACTCTCAAATAAGAGCGATTCTATTACACATAGTTTTTCCTAATTCTATTTTAGTTTTTGGTCTTGTTCTAAGTTCCTTAAAGTAGTTCCTTTTGGGGATACTAATAGGAAAGCATCTCATTCATTTTTCACATTTAAGGAAACTCGCTTTGATTACTAACAAACCTCATATTATGAACAAATCTATTTTATCCTTACTCTGCGGATTTAGTTTGGTAGCAACTGCTCAAACTTACCCGCTCACGCCACTTACTGAGGCAACCCCGTTAGCGGATAATTATTCCATTAACTTTCCTCTTGATCAAACTTACACGCATGGTTCACGTCGTCTGAACGGCATTGCGCTTAACTCCGCCACTGATGGTTATCAAAGCGCGAGCGTCTCAACTTCGTCAACAGTTTTCAACCTTGTTTCAACACAACAGTTCTCGGCAAAACCCGGCGAAACAGTTACGCCCACCTTCCAGTTTTCGGGCAATTGGATGAACGGTTATGTTTATCTCGACCGCGGAAATGATGGTGCCTTTGACGCATTGATTGGCAATGACGGCACAATCTCAGAAGGCAGTGACATTATGTCGTTCTCATATTTTAATTGTGCGGATGGTTTTGCGTGTAACAGCGAGGGAGCAACAAACTCCAATGGCAACATCTTGAATCCTCCCGCTTTCACAATCCCTGAGGATCTTCCTTATGGTTTTTACCGCATGCGCTACAAGGTTGACTGGGATTGCATTGACCCTGCTGGTAGAACAGAAGACGGTAATGGCATTTTGAAAAACGGTGGTGCGATTTGCGACATCTTAGTTAACATCCACGGAGATGCTTGTAACCTTCTCGCCGAGGCATCTAACGGAAAAATTCTTGATGCTGAGGGCAACGCTCTCAGTGCTACAGTTCCCTTTGGCAAACCCTTAACCCTCACAGTTACGCCCAACGATGGTTATGTGTGTGATGGTCTTATCGTTCGCCATGGTTATAATCTTTCTGCTTCTGCCGACCTCTACGGACTCCAACAATGGACCGAGGAGGTTATTCCCGCTTATTTATTTAAGGAGGGTAAAGTTACGCTTCCCGCTCATTGCATGAATGGTGACGTAAGCATTACGGCAATTTTCGCAGAAAAAACGGGTTCAAGCGAAGTGCAGGGAGATTACCCCTTAAGTTTTGACGCATCGCTCGCTTTGCCCAACACGGACAATAAATTGACACGCGCAGATTTCCTCGTTAATGGAACGTCCGTCGGAACAATTTCACCTTCACGCACAAGCACCGCGGTTTATTACGACTTGACAGCCAACGAAGTGCATGTCATTCCTGGTCAGAAACTTTCTGCAAAACTTTCTAAAAAGGGTACCATTCCTCACATCTATTTCTACGTTGACTTTAACCAAGACGGTCAGTTTGCTGCAACACTTGATGCCAACGGCATGCCCACACTCAGCGGTGAACTCGTGAGTTACACCTACGTAAACGGAAAGAACAGTCTTGGCACTGCCACTGCGATTGACGCAGAAGCAAGTGTACTTCCCGAATTTACGATTCCGGCGGTATTGCCTACGGGTGTGTATCGCGCACGTCTCAAGGTGGATTACGACAACATCGACCCTGCGGGTAGCACAACTATTAATGAGGCAAATGGATCTGTTGTTGACTTCCTTCTTAACGTTCACAACGAAAAGCATTCCCTTGAAGTGCTCACCGAAAACGGTAGCATCAACGGCAGTCAAAACACAGGACTCCCCCTCGCTATCACGCCTTACACCACATTGGCGATTGTGCCCACTCCTGCGGTTTCTGGTTTCAAAGCAAGTGAAATAATTATCCGCCACGGGCATAACCTTAACGGTCCTGAGTTTATTCATGGCAACCGTCAGTGGGAAGAATACACCGTAGCAGCAAAGAATTACACCATTCCTGCGAAGAAAATGAACGGTGACATTGTTATTTCAGCGTCCTTCCAACCCACTGAAAACACTGAGTATGAACTTGTGTTCAGCGACGAATTTAACCTGCCCGATGGTTCTCGCCCCGACGAATCTAAGTGGGTTAGTTGCGAGCGTCAGGGTGCTACGTGGAACCGTTGGTTGGCTGACCGCCCCGAAGTCTATTTCATCAAGGACGGAAAACTCGCTTGTCGTGCCATTCCAAATCCTTATCAAGACGAAGACCCTGTTCCGATGATTACAGGCGGAGTGAAGTCGCAGGGTAAGTTTGCCTTCACTTACGGCAAGGTAGAATGTCGTGCCTTGAGCAATCCCTGGATTGGCAATTTCCCTGCCATTTGGATGATGCCGGCAGACAATAGTAAGGGTTGGCCTAATGCTGGTGAAATTGATATTTGGGAAGTTATCGATACGGACGAACGTAGTTACCACACCATTCACTCTAACTGGACCTACAATCTTCATCAAGGTCCTCAGTCAAGTTTCAACACGCCTGTGAAACTCGATCGCTACCATACGTATGGACTTGAATGGGATGAAACTTCGCTGAAGTGGTATGTGGATGGTAAACTGGTGGGTACCTATAACAAATCGACCGATTCCAATGCGCTTAACCAGGGTCAGTGGCCTTTCAACAAGCATTTTTACCTCATCCTCAATCAGAGCGTAGGTAATGGTGCTTGGGCAAAACCCGCAGATGAAAACCATACATATGAGACTACCTTCGACTGGATTCGCGTGTACCAAAAGAAGGGACAACAAAACACTGACGGCACTGTTGGCATTGAAGAAGTCACTACTCCTTCCGAACCTATCATTGAAATAGTGAAGGGTGGCG
>CALFGU010000151.1 GCA_937877685.1 uncultured Prevotella sp. | reverse complement strand
GGCGCTCTCCCCTTAAGATAGGGGGAGTACCGCCTTTGGCGGGGAGGGGGTATGAAGATTATTCCTATATAGGTTCAATTGCAATATCATTACCATATTTTTTGCCAAAACAATAATACACATCGGGCGCACAAAGTCTGTCTTTGTGCGCCCGATGTGTATTATCGTAACTCGCTTTTCTATTAGAGGAACAACGCATTGTTGAGTGCGCCGTCCGTTTCGCTATTTATGACGTAATGTGCGCGCTTCATTTTCTCCTCTTCAGGCATTTGCAGTGCCATCCACGCCAATGCCTTTTCACGCGTCACCTTGTCGCGCGCCATAACTCTGCGCACGCGGGTTTCCTGTGAGGCAGTGACGAGAATAACTTGGTCAACGAGATGGTCAAATCCCGATTCGTAAAGCAAAGCACACTCCATGAACACACGCTCATGCTTCTGCGACTTTTCGGATGCCCATTCGCAGAATGCCTCTGCCACACGGGGATGCACAATCGCATCTACGCGCTCGGCATATTCCTTTCCGCGACAGATATATGCCGCCAAAATGGGTTTCTGCAACTTCCCGTCGGCGTTATACGCCTCATTCCCCACCAACGCACAGAGTTCACGGCGCACGTCTTCGGAAGTGCGAATAATGCGCTTGGCTTCGTCATCGCAATAAAAGATGGGGTAACCCGCTGCTTCCAATTGTCGGCAATAAAAACTCTTGCCCGACCCTATTCCTCCGGTAATTGCGTAAGTCATTGTCCACTCTTTTTTTCGATAAGGTATTCAACTTCCTGCTGACTGAGGCGCAAGTGGAACACTGCTTCAGGTTGGCGCTCTAAACGCACCACACAGGTTTTATCCTCCGTATCTTCCAAATCATTAGCATCGAGAACGAGCGTAAAATCCTTCTCCGTCACGTCATTATACACCTTCATGCCCACCTGGAACGTTACATTCACCTTCATAGGAAAGGTGCGCAAACACACATCTTCGGGAAAGTTCAGTGGCTGTATGGGAAGGGAGAGCGTCTTTTCCACAAGGCGGTCCACCTCTACCGAAAGTTGCACCGTGTCAGGCGAGAACTTCACCCCCTTTACGTTGCGCAACTCAACGGGAGCGGTAAAGTTTTCCGTCAGGTTGGAATGATAGAAAGGAATCGTATAAGCCGCCGAAATGGTGTCGAGTTGGTGCTCATTGGCATAGGCAGTCACCTCTGAGGGTTGGAGTGTTTTGCTCACAATGTAAAAACCATCTGCCGCTACTAACTTTCCCTGCAAGCGAGGTTCCACCGTTTTCTTCGTGCCATAACTGTAGTAATATTCCAACGTATCAGGCAACAGCGTAAGCATCTCTGTCGAGGGTTGGAAATTACTCATGACGCTATGCATTACGTCGTCATGCGGAATTCTTACGTAACAAGTGGGGTTTGCATAAGCCGTAAAATTGACTTTTACAGGACGCGGACTCAGCAAGTAACGATAGGCAAAAAGCGTAAAGTTACGGTCGCGAAGCGTCACGCGTAGGTTTTGCGGCAATTCGGTAGTCACCACCACATTTTCGGGAACGTTTTCCAACTCCATGGGAACCGTGACTTCCACAGAGTTGGTTTCGTTAAACGCTTCGAAACACCAGAAGGCGGTGGAGAGCATTAGGAAGAACAAAAAAGTCAAGAATGACTTGTTTCTTACTGAAACTAAGGCAATCTTGACCTTCTCGTGGATGAAAGAGAGTATCTTCATCATGGGGAAAAGCGTTTTACTTGTCTCCGCCTACGGGAGATGCAACAGGATTAATACCATCCTTGTGCACACGAATCTTAACGCCAGAAGCAACTTCAAGAGTGACAACACCATCCATATCTACGTTGCGTACAACGCCGTAAATACCACCAATGGTAATAACTTCCTGACCTACGGTAAGAGAATTGCGGAAATTCTGTGCTTCCTTCTGCTTCTTCTGCTGAGGACGAATCATGAAGAAATACATGATTGCGAACATTGCTACGAGCATGATGATCATGCCCCAACCGCTACCCTGCTGACCAGATGTAGCATTTAAAAATGCAAATAACATAAAGTCTAAACTTATTAGTTTGGTTTATAATTAATTTAAAAATCAGTTTATTCCACAAAGATTTTACTTCTTCTTCATTGAAATCTTCATCAAGATACGCTCCTTGTTCAAGCGCTTACAGATATTGTCGAGTTGACCATTTACAAACGCACCACTCTTAGGCGTGCTGTAGTTCTTGGCAATCTCTACGTATTCGTTAATGCTTACGTTCAAGGGGATGTCTGAGAAGGTGAGGATTTCTGCCAATGCCGTTTGGATAATTACTTTATCCATCAATGCGATGCGGTCAAAGTCCCACTTCAAACAGTTCGTGCGGAGGTGGCCTCTGAGTTCTTCGCCGCGTTCAATGGTTTGGCGGAAGAGTTGGAAGGCAAACTCGCGGTCTTCTTCAACAGCAAATTCTGAGAGCAAGGGCATGTCGGGTTGGGATTCGCCATTGAAGATGCCCAGGGTCTTAATCACAAAATGGTCAATGACCTCTTTGTCATCGTTCCAATAAATGCTGTGGTCTTCAAGTGTGCTTTCGAGCAACTCATTTTCGAGCAAGTACTCCTTATAAAGGCGACGCACCAACTCACGATCCGCCTTGATGCTGTAGTCTCCCTTATGGATATACTCGTGATAGATGGAACTTTCGGTGAATGACTTATAGACGTTTCTAATCAACGCATCGTCCTCCATCCATTCCTGCTTCTCGGTTTCAAGATAATCCAGCAACACCTTGTTGCTCGCCATTTTCTGCAGGAGTTTGTTTTCGGCCAAATACTTATCAATGGGCAACTCGTCAGAAGCAACTCCCAAGCGTGAGGCACGCGCAAGACGCGCATCTTCACGGCGCTCTGCGGTGTACTTTACTTGAACAAGGAGCGAGAGGAGAAACTTATAGAGTTCATACGACTTTAAAAGACTAAACTCTAGTTCCCTTTCCGCTGCATCAAGGGACTTATCTTCGTTCTGAACGTAAGCATACACCAATTGTACTACCTTCGTTCTTATGAGTTCACGATTAATCATTGTTTACTTCGTTTTATAAATCTCGGCAAAGATAATAATAAATATGGAATTACTCCCTTACGAGCGGGCAAATTATCTTGTGAATACGGAGAAAAGAACACCACGCAAAGTTTTTTACACAAAATATTGCACATGTGCTTGGCAGTTCAGAAAATTCGTTGCAAATTCGCCACCGAAAATTTAAAACCACTTTTGAAATAGATTAATCAGATGAACGGAAAAGTTGAAAACGACATTCTCTTTAGCAAGTCAGTAAAGGCAGGTAAGCGTATTTATTATATCGATGTGAAGCGCGACCGTCACGACGAACTCTACCTCTCACTCACCGAGAGCAAGCGCGTAAAAGAGGGTACGGAGGAATTGCGCCCCGTATTTGAAAAGCACAAAATCTTCCTCTATCGCGAAGACCTCGAGAAGTTCCTCGAAGCATTCTCTGACGCGGCTCAATTTGCTATTGAAAAGCAACCCGCTCAACCTCGCTACGCTCGCTATGAAGAAGCGCCCGTTGCGACTGAGGAAGTTGCTGAAGAAGTTGCCATCGAAAACGAAGCAGAAGAGAGCAACGAAATCAAGCTCGGCGAATTGGAATTTTAATGAAAGAATAAAAAGTGTGTGGACCGCGGTTCACACACTTTTTATTTGCTTTTACTCCAAATTTACTGACGCTCCAGTTTACGCACCTTTGACTTAAAGTTCAGCCAAAACATGATACCGGCGCTTGTAAGTCCAAGAGGGAATGACCACCATATTCCGACCAACCCTAAGTCACAAACAAAGCCCAGCACATAGGCAGCAGGGAGGGAGATGAGTACGTAAGCCACGAAGGAGATTACGACCATTTGCTTCACCTCGGAGATGCCACGAAGCGCATTGGAGAACGTGCACTGCAACCCATCACCAAATTGATATACAACAAAGGGAATCACCAGCGAAGCTACAACAAGCGCCACGTCATGACTATTGGTGAACCACACGCCTAAGTCGCTTCGGAACGTGAGCATCAGTGCCGACACACCAACAGCCATGGCGAGAATAATGCGAAATCCCGTAGCCACCGTGCGCCTCAGGTTGGGCAGGTCGTGACTTCCATGATAATTGCTTACTCGAACCGTGATGGCGGCTGCCATTCCATAATAAAGCATAAAACCTAATTGCCCCACCGTGAGCATCACTTGATGGGCCGCAAGAGCAAGACTTCCCAACCACCCTACCATAACGGCGGTCAAACTAAACGAAGCGGTTTCCATCGTTATCTGAAGCGCAATGGGGAGTCCTAATTTATTAATTTCCAGAAAGTCGCGGCGATTCACCTGAGACTTTAAGAACCCTTCACGATACGCACGATAGCGCGACACGGAGAAGAAATAAACCGCAAAGCAAACGACCATCATGATGCGTGAAAAGAGCGTAGCCATCCCTGCTCCTAAAAGTCCCATTTCAGGGAAACCGCAATTTCCGTAAATCAGCAACCAGTTTCCAACTATGTTCAGCAGGTTTCCGCCTAACAAAAACCACATTGCCGTACGTGTGTCAGTAATGCCATCGGCAAACTGCTTGAAGGCATTGAAGAGCATGACAAACACAATGGAAATAAGCAACGTGAGATAGTAGGGACGCATCAAGGGCAAGAGTTCTTCGGGCTGCCCTAAGCGGTGGAGATTCAAGTAAAGCACAACCATCCCCAAGGTCAGCAGAATGGCTATCAACAGATTGGCAATCAATCCGTTCTTTAAGCGTCCACCGATTGACAAACTATCATTCCGCCCAAACAAACGCCCAACGATGGGTGTCAAACCGTAAGAAAACCCCGTGGCAAACATTATCACGAGGTTGAACATGTTGTTCACAAACCCCGCCGCGGCTAACTCGTCCGTGCCATACCGACCCACCATCAACGTGTCGGCAAGGCTGAGGATGATAATCCCTAATTGCCCCACAACAATGGGAAGTCCGAGTTTCAACAAGGCGAAACTATGCTGTTTATAATCCAATAATTGCATCGTAAATTTCATTGATTTTCTCCCCCATCCCAAATGCGCAAAACAAAGTTACTTATAGTTTCAATTAAGTCACTAACAATTTTCAGTAAGAGTAACTTAGTTTTTCGTATCTGAGATTGAGTTTGGAGTGCAAAGTTCGGAATTATTTTAAGAATAAAATAGGAGTTTACACAGGAAAATAAAATCACATGCCATTGGGTAAAAGAAAAATTCAGGGAACACATTTAACTCACGCAAAGTCGCAAAGTATCGCAAAGAGTTTTTGTAAGAGGACAGCAATATACGAGTAAATAAACCTTTGCGCCTCTTTGCGTCTTTGCGTGAGCACAAAAAGAGAATGCGCCCTATTTTAAGGTAACTCTCGTTTCTTTACATGTATTCGGAATCATAGTCCCTCCCCGCTACGTGGAACTTCCGCTATCTTTAAAGGGGGCTAAGGGAAAATTTATCATACTCACTCCCCTCCTACGGAGGTACTCCCCCTATCTTA
>CALFGU010000150.1 GCA_937877685.1 uncultured Prevotella sp. | reverse complement strand
CAGTCGATTACGGGACCGCCGGCTACACCCACCTTAAACACATCGGGGTATGAGCACATGAGGTTGGTGGTCATAAATCCACCGAACGACCATCCGTGTACGCCCAAACGGTCGGCATCTACATAGGGAAGCGACTTCAAGTATTCCACACCCTTCAACTGGTCTTCCATTTCTACGACACCCAAACGGCGGTGCGTGCAACTTTCAAACTCGAAACCGCGATACTGCGAACCACGATTGTCCACAACAAAGATGAGGTAACCCTTCTGCGCCATATAGATTTCCCAAGGACGCGCTGCGTAGTTCCAACTTTCATCTACGTTGTGCGCATGAGGACCTCCGTAAACATAAACTACGGCAGGGTACTTCTTCGCAGGGTCAAAATTCACGGGCTTTACCATGCGGTAGTAAAGGTCTGTGCTATCGTCCGCCGCCTTAATCGTTCCGCAAGAGAATTCAGGCACATTGTAACCTTCCCAAGGCGTACCTGCTTGATGAAGCGTAATTGTCGCGGGCTTTGTGGTGCTCAAAAGGTCAATCTGTCGGTAAACGCCGGGAGCGCGCCACGTATCGCAAAGATAATTTCCGCTTGCCGAAAGACGCGCACTGTGTACGCCCTTACCATTATCAAGAAGCGTGCGCTTCAACGTCTTCACGTTTACACTATAATAATTGTGGCGGATGGGGAGTGCCTCATTCGACTTATAGATAATGCTCTTCGCCTTCTCGTTAAAGCCTAACACGTCGATAACTTCGAAGTTGCCCTTCGTGAGTTGCGCCAATTCCTTACCCATAGTGTCAAAGAGGTAAAGGTGGTTGTAACCGTCGCGACGTGATTGGTAAATAAACTTCGTATCATCCCAAGGGAGGAACTGGATAGGCGTCATGGGTTCCACATAACGGTCATTGGTTTCCGTATAAAGCACCTGCTTGCGCGCACCCGTTGTTGCGTCATAAGCAACCAACTCTGACTTGTCCTGTGAACGGGGAACCTCGATTACATAAACCGTTTGTTCATCCGGACTCCACGCTACGTTGGTGAAATAACGGTCAGTGTTGTCACCCGTCTGGAGGTAAACAGTCTTATCCGTAGCAGGATTGTAAACACCTACCCAAACCTTGTGGCTGGTCATACCTGCCATAGGATATTTCTCGGGTGCAAGCGTTGCTACACGGGGAGAATTGTCCACAAGGGGGAAGTCCGTCACCATCGTTTGGTCCATTTTGTAGAACGCAAGCAAGTTGCCCTTCGGACTCCAGAACAATCCGTTGTGAATACCAAACTCATCGCGGTGTACGCTTAATCCATATTGCATTTCGCGAGACCCGTCGGTGCTGATTTGAGAAACCGTGCCGTCTGCCTTTTGCACAAAGAGGTTCCAATCCTTCAAATACGCCACACACTTACTTGCACGCGCCACGCCTCCTTCAGGAATGCCCGCAGGAAGAGCAAGTGTCCATACAATTTGCTTCTTAGTCCAATCGTAGCGCACTAAGAATTTGCCGGTATTGAATTCTGCAATGGTTTCTCCGGCAACAGGGAAATTAGCATTGAGAAGGTTGCGCACCTTGCCGTACTTCTCCACGTCCAAAGCAGCATTCACGTCATCATCAGTGAAGAGCACAACGGGCTCCTTCAGGAGTTTTCCCTTGGCATTCGCAAGTTGCTTCACTTCCTCTACTTCCAACTGCATGAGGTTGTCACCCCACCACGCCGTGTAGAGGTTCTTGGGTTGCAAGTTCCAATAGTTTGAACCGCCCCACATCAAGTCGTCGAGCGTAAACTGCTTTAATTGTGCCGTCATAAGGGTTGGGAGGAGCGCAAAGGCGAGTGCCAAGGTTCCTTTAAGGTATTTGGTAAACATATAGGTCTTTAGGTTGTGAGGTTATAAGGTTATAAGGTTATAAGGTTGTGACGTCGCGAAGATTTCAGTCCGAAAGGCGCTCTCCCCCTGTTCATAGGGGGAGGGGACCACCGCAGGTGGTGAGGGGGTG
>CALFGU010000149.1 GCA_937877685.1 uncultured Prevotella sp. | reverse complement strand
CAGATACCTTGCAGACAGGATTTCAAAAACAATATAATCCGTATTATCTGTTGACAAAAATAAAGACAATAACGAAATAGGGTATGCCAAAATTTGCATTTGGCATACCCTACTTTATATTACATCAGTTGGACGCTGTGATTACTTCAATACACCGAGTTCCTTACCCACCTTAATAAAGGCAGCGATACACTTGTCGAGTTGTTCGCGGTTGTGACCAGCAGAAAGCTGTACGCGGATACGAGCCTGATCCTTAGGCACAACGGGATAGTAGAAACCTGTTACATAAATGCCTTCTTCCTGAAGTTTCGCAGCATAAACTTGTGAAAGCTTCGCGTCGTAAAGCATTACAGCGCAGATAGCACTCTGAGTGGGCTTGATGTCAAAGCCTGCTTCAATCATCTTAGAACGGAAGTACTCTACATTCTCAGCGAGGCGATCGTGAAGTTCGTTAGATTCTTCGAGAATCTTGAACATTTCGATAGATGCCCCAACGATTGAGGGCGCCAAGGAATTTGAGAAGAGGTAAGGGCGAGAGCGCTGACGGAGCATGTCGATGATTTCCTTGCGACCGGTAGTAAATCCACCCATTGCGCCACCGAATGCCTTGCCAAGCGTACCTGTGTAAATATCTACGCGACCGTATGTGTTGAAGAATTCACTTACGCCACGACCTGTAGCACCTACAACACCTGCAGAGTGACTTTCGTCAACCATTACGAGAGCATTGTACTTTTCTGCGAGATCGCAAATCTTGTCCATGGGAGCTACGTTACCGTCCATTGAGAACACGCCGTCAGTAACAATAATACGGAAGCGCTGTTCCTGAGCTTCCTGGAGACAACGTTCGAGATCCGCCATATCAGCATTCGCATAGCGATAACGCTTTGCCTTACAGAGGCGCACACCGTCAATAATAGAAGCGTGGTTGAGTGCGTCAGAGATAATTGCATCTTCAGCAGTGAAAAGAGGTTCAAACACACCACCGTTTGCATCGAAACATGCTGCGTAGAGAATGGTGTCTTCAGTCTTGAAGAACTTAGAAATCGCAGCTTCAAGAGTCTTGTGAGAGTCCTGAGTACCGCAAATGAAGCGTACAGAAGACATACCGTAACCGCGCTGGTCCATAATGTCCTTCGCAGCCTTCACAAGGCGGGGATGATTAGAAAGACCGAGGTAGTTGTTAGCACAGAAGTTCAACACTTCTTTGTTGTTTACCTGAATTGCTGCCTGCTGAGGACCTTCAATCAAGCGTTCGTTCTTGTAAAGACCAGCCTCCTTAATGGCTTCAAGCTCATTCTGGAGAAATTCTTGGAAATTTCCGTACATAGTGCTTTAATTATAATGAGTTTTAAAATGTGAATACATTTTTATAGTGCAAAGGAACAGATTTTTTGTGAATAGGGAGCGGATGTGTTCGTATTTTTTTCACTAAAGTGAAGATTTGACGACACACACCCTCAAATGCGGCGCATTCTTTTACTCTTACGACGCACAGTTTGAGGAAGAATTTTCCGCGAACTACTCTTCGCCACGCATGTTCGCCTCACGCTCGCGCCACAATAGGCGATGGGTGAGATAATAGACCGGAAGCCACGTGCTGGCAAGGGAAACGAGGACGACGGTGAGCAGAATCACCACCAAATCCACAATTTCTACGCTGACGGGATAGGCATCTATCAAGAAATTGCCGTCACCATTGCCGAGCGTTATCCAACCAAAGGTTTGCTGACCCCAACTGAGCAAGACGCCTAAGACTATCCCGACAAGTCCACCCACAAGGGCAATGAGATGTGCCTCAATGCAGAAAATGCGACGCAGGGTGGCGGGCGACGCTCCGAGAGCAAAGAGCGTGAGCATGTCCTCGCGCTTTTCGATAATCAGCATAGAGAGGTTGCCCACAATATTAAACATGGCAATAAACAAGATGAAGGCCAGGAAACCAAAGGCTACGAGCTTCTCAATGTTCATGATGTTGTAAACATCTGCCTGTTGCTCCAACTGGTCTAAGACTTCAAAACGGTCACCTGCGATTGCGCGCAACTCCTTTTTCACTGCCGAAAGACTGGCATTCTCCTTTAGGCGCATTTCTACGGAAGTCACCATCCCGGGTTGGTCAAAAAGTTGTTGGGAGAACTTCAAGGAAGTGAGGAAATAATTTTCGTCATAAACGGGTTGGTTCACCACAAAAACCTGTGTAGGAGAAGTCAGGAAACCCGTATTAAAACTTTCGGCAGGATTGGCCAAATTAATGCGCTCTCCCTTCTTGGGGGCACAGATTTGGAGGGAACCGTAATTGAAAGAACCACAGATTTTATAGGAAAGCGCTATGCCGGGCACACCATACTCCGTCTCTCCCTCGTGAAGCACCAAACCGTTACCCCCTCGGAGAATGGACTCAATGTCACTCGTTTTCTTGAAATTATCATCCACACCCTTGATTTCCACTAGCAAAGGATGCCCGCTAAAAAGGATGAGCGCATGGTCTTGAAGCACATTCGTGGCAGCAAGTACGTCGGGATGTTCGCGCAGTGCGACAAGCACACTATCATTCGCCTCCACCATCTTCCCCTTCTTGGGAATGACCTTAATCTGTGGGTCAAAGGTGGTGTACATTCCCTCAACGATGTCATGAAATCCGTTAAAGACGCTCATGATACACACCATCGCCAACGTAGCCAAGGCTATCCCCCCCACCGATATGGCAGAGATGATATTAATTGCGTTATGACTCTTCTTGGAGAACAGATAACGCAGGGCGAGTCGGAAAGAGAGGGACATAAGAAC
>CALFGU010000148.1 GCA_937877685.1 uncultured Prevotella sp. | reverse complement strand
GTGGCTGTATCCGTGAACACCTTCTCCATTGCCAGTGCCGGGGAGATGGATTCAGACGACCATTGGAGTGCAGCCACATTGGAAAGGTCATAAGACAGATGCTGTGCATAAATCGTGACCGTGCCATCAATGGGCGTGGTGATTCGATAAATGCGAAACATCTGGTCCTTCGCGGTATCGTTTGGTTTTGCCTTAATGAGCCGCTCGGTACGCAGCTCACCATAAAGCCGTCCGGAGGTGGGATATTTGAGAATGCACTCAAAGGCACCGTTTCTTTCTTCCGTCACCTCGCAGGACAAACATTCAGCCAGCACACCGATACCATATGTGTCGAAATTTGTCGAATTGGCTCGAAAGAGAACGGGAATCATAGGGTTTGCCACCTCGGTTCTATTTCGATCTTGGTAATGCCACCGGTAAAGGTAATGGCGTTCTCCCCGGGATACAGTGCCGGAAAACCGGAACCTTCCACCAGATCGTTCTTCGGTATTGCATCCTTGTAGAAATTCATCTGCTCGGAGTCAATTTTGTGCTTCGTCAAGTCTTCCACATCCGTATCGCGGAAGTTTCCGAGTCCGCAATGGAGGGTGATGAACGCCTTGTCGATGTCGAAAATCTCCATACGCTTCATCATTTCACGCGAGAAGTGAAGTCCGGCTGTAGGTGCGGTAACGGCGCCTTCATGTTCGGCAAAGATACACTGGAAGCGCTCCATGTCTTCGGGTTCACTACCGCGACCGATAAAGCGGGGCACGGGCGCTTCGCCAAGAGCGTAAAGTTGCTGACGGAATTCCTCGTGGTCGCCATCGTAAAGGAAGCGGAGCGTACGGCCACGGCTTGTAGTGTTATCAATTACTTCCGCCACGAGCGAATTGTCTTCGCCGAAGTAAAGTTTGTTACCAATACGAATCTTACGAGCCGGATCTACGAGCACGTCCCAGAGGAAGAGGTCGGGGTTCAACTCACGGAGGAGGAACACTTCAATTACCGCACCCGTCTTTTCCTTATTACCGTAAAGGCGTGCGGGAAAAACCTTCGTGTTGTTAAACACAAAGAGGTCGTGAGGGTTGAAGTAAGAGAGAATGTCCTTAAACATCTTGTGCTCAATCTCACCCGTCTTGCGGTGAAGCACCATCATGCGGCTCTCATCGCGGAACTTGGCAGGATACTGAGCTATCTTTTCTTGAGGGAGTTTAAATTTGAATTCTGAGAGTTTCATAGTCGGATAAATTCAAGTGGTTTCGGGGGTAGAAAAACAGATTTTCTAACTCCTTTATTTATAAGAGTTTACAGATATTGAGAAGTGGTGAAAATTATTAGTAATATATTTTAAATTATGTTACTAATAATTTTTTTTTTCCTGCAAGAATTTCTCAAAATCTTCTATGGTTTTAAAGCAATTTTCAACGGTGTAATCGCCCACGCGAGTGCGTCGCAAAGCCGTGAGGTGAGCCCCCGATTGTAGCGCCTGACCAATGTCGCGCGCCAAGGCTCGGATGTAGGTGCCCTTAGAGCAGACTACGCGGATGACAACCTCCATGGTTTCCAAATTGCAGTC
>CALFGU010000147.1 GCA_937877685.1 uncultured Prevotella sp. | reverse complement strand
GCGCTGGCGAAGAAAAGTGGATATTCCCCTTCCAGGAAGAAGCCGATGTGATGATCAACACAGCCATGCTCTTCGAATTCGGAGTGCTTCGTGACCAAGCACTTCCCTTACTCGAAGAAGTACCTGAGAGTGCGCCCGAATATACTGAGGCAATACGCTTGCGTAAGTTCCTTTCATATCTTAATCCTATTTCCATCCAAGCACTTCCGCCTACTTCATTGTTGCGCGAGTTCCTTGGAGGTAGTACATTTAGGTATTAGGGGGAAGTTAAGAGGTTATGAGCACTCGCAGATTTCTCCTTTCTCCTTTTTCCTTTCTCCTTTAAAAATTGTACCTTTGTGCAGAATATAAAAATATACTTATGATAAAATCATTTTCATCGCTTATAGCTCACCTTTCAGAGTCACGTAATCCCAAGCGTTTGGTGGTTGTTTACCCCCATGACGAACACTCGATGGAAGCAGTCTTTATGGCGCTTCGCGAAGGGTGGGTAAAACTCTTGCTTGTGGGTGATAAATCCAAAATGCCCTTACCTGCTGACTGGGAACAGTATGCGGATAGCATTGAATTTGAACATGCTGACGACGCTCTCGAAGCTGCGCGCCTTTCGGTGAAAGCCGTGCGCGAGGGTAGGGCAAATGCGATGATGAAGGCGTTAGTAAATACTGACGTATTGCTTCGTGCCATCTTGAATAAGGAAGAAGGTATTTTGCCAAAGGGACGCGTGATGTCGCATATCGCAGTGATGGAAGTGCCCAAGTTAGAGCGCTTCTTGCTCATTAGTGATGCTGCCGTACTTCCTTATCCTACGGAAGAACAACGTGCTGCCCAAATTGGCTACATTACAGAAATGTGTCGCCGTTTGCAAATTGAAACGCCCCGTATCGCAATGCTTCACTGCACAGAGAATGCTAGCGAAAAGTTTCCGCATTCGATGACCTACGCACCCTTAATTGCGCGTGCTCAGCAGGGAGAGTGGGGTAACTTACTCCTTGATGGTCCACTCGATTTGCGTTGTGCGCTCGATAAGGAAGCATTGGATATTAAGGGCATTAAGAGTTGTTTGGAAGGTGAGGCTGATGCGTTGCTCTTCCCGGATATTGTGGGAGCGAATGCTTTTTATAAGACCATGCCCTTCTTTGCGAATGCCGAAATAGCCGGAGTGCTTCAAGGCACAGACTGTCCTGTGGTGCTCTCCTCAAGAGGTGATAGCGTCACAACGAAATATTATAGCATTGCAGTGGCTTTGGCATAATTTTTTTGATGCAATAAAGAACATCAATATCTAATATAGAAATTTTTAAAATACCCCCTCCCCGCCTTTGGCGGTACTCCCCCTATATTAAGGGGAAAACACCATGCGGTATATCTTACCAAAAGATTACTGGGTAAAACTTATGTAGTTCCATTTCTTTAATTATTTTAAGTGGAAGTAGGTAACTATATTCTCCCTCTAAATTAGGGGGAGTACCGCCATAAGGCGGGGAGGGGGTATGTAGGTAAATACATTTGAAGTTAATTTAATTCAATGAGAATTCTCGCTATAAATCCCGGTTCTACGACTACCAAAATTGCCGTTTACGAAGACGAGCAAAAGGTATTTGTAGAAAGCATCAACCATCCGGAAGAAGAATTGGCACATTTCGTACGTGTGACCGACCAATACGATTATCGTAAAAAGCATATCTTAACTTGCCTCTCGAATCACGCCGTGCCTTTCGAGTTTGACGCAATCATCGGACGCGGTGGGCTTGGCAAACCAACAAGAGGCGGTGTCTACGAAGTAAATGCCCAACTCCGTCTTGACATGCTCAATGCGCAACGCAAGCATGCTTGTAATTTGGGATGCTTAATCGCTTACGAGTTAGCACATATGCTTCCCGATTGTCGCGCTCTAACAGCCGACCCCGTAACTGTAGATGAAATGGAAGATGTAGCCCGCCTTACGGGTTCAACTCTCATGCCCCGCCGCTCCATTTGGCATGCCTTGAATCAGCGTGCCATTGCTTTCCGTTTTGCTAAGGAGCAGGGTAAAAAGTATGAAGATTTCAACCTCATCGTTGCCCATCTCGGTGGTGGTATTTCGGTAGCGGCGCACCAAAAGGGTAGGGCTATTGACGTGAATAACGCACTCGATGGCGAAGGACCCTTCTCTCCTGAGCGCGCAGGTACACTCCCCACTTCCGATCTTATTACCCTTTGCTACAGTGGCGTTTATACGAAGAACGAAATTATGAAGCGCATTGTGGGTAAGGCAGGTGTGGCAGCGCATTTGGGTACAAGCGACGTGCGTAAAGTAATGGAGCGCATAGAGAATGGCGACCGCAATGCGAAGTTAGTGATTGACGCACTCTGCTATCAGGTGGCGAAGAGCATAGCTGCCCAGAGCGCCGTAATGTATGGTAAAGTAGATGCCATCCTTCTCACTGGTGGTTTGGCATATTCCGAATATATCACCAGCAAAATCGCAGAGCGCGTTGACTTCCTTGCTCCCGTACACGTATATCCCGGAGAAGACGAAATGCAAGCCATGGCCGACAACGCCTTTGCTGTATTGAAGGGCGAGCGTGAGGTAATGACGTATTGTTAGAGTAAACGAGTTTATAGGTACTAGTAGACAAGAATATAAAAACTTGTCTGTACCGAATATATTAATTTCTTATATATCTAACTCTCTCGTTTACTTGTTTACTAATAACTAGTTTACTAAATTGAATTATGGCTAACTACATAGATATGTTCAAAGCATACAATTGTGCTGAACTCAATGACGAGCGTGTGCATCATGAAGTGATGGCATTGCTCGAAGATAAGCAAGCGCTTTACGATACGGATGAAGTGAAGAAGCAATTACTTCGTGCGGTTGAACTCACAACGCTCACGGTTACTGACTCTCAGGAATCTGTATTGAAGTTTACTGAAAATGTCAACCGCTTCTACGACGAACATCAAGACATGCCCCCCTTGGCAACACTTTGTGTGTATCCTAACTTTGCTAAAATCGTAAGCGAAAGCCTTGAAGTTGACACTACTCAAATTGCTTGCGTCAGCGGAGGTTTCCCTTCAGCGCAAACTTTCCTTGAAATTAAAACTATCGAAACAGCACTTGCAATTAAGGATGGAGCTACGGAGATTGATATGGTTTTAGGCGTGGGCACATTCCTTAGTGGTGATTATGAAACTTGTGCAGATGAAATTTCAGAACTTAAGGATGTTTGTGGAGAAGTACCTTTGAAGGTTATCCTTGAAACGGGTGCACTTCAGTCGGCTCAAAACATAAAAAAGGCTGCCGTACTGGCTATGTACTCAGGTGCAGATTTCATCAAGACTTCTACAGGAAAAATTAGCATTTCAGCAACTCCCGAAGCTGCTTACATAATGTGTAAAGCAATTAAGGAATATAAGGCTCAAACAGGTAAATGGGTAGGCTTTAAAGCAGCAGGGGGCATTAAGACTGTTGAAGATGCAACGGCTTACTACACTATTGTACGCGAAATTCTTGGTCAAGAATTTATCGACAAGAACCTCTTCCGCATCGGTACAAGTTCGTTGGCTAACCAACTTGTAAACGAAATTTTGGGTGAAGAGGTGAATCCCTTCTAACGGAAATTTTAAGTAAATTGAATATTTGGACGCACGGGTCGTACGTCTCTACTTTCCAAGCGAAAATAACGATTGATTGGTAGGGACGCGCGGTTCGTGCGTCCTAATATAAACCTCGTGCATCCTCATATTAATGGTATGAACATCAACATATTCCCCATCACCTCACTTTCTCCCCATTATCAGCTTGTTGAAAATCTCCTCATAAGCGCATTCCCCGCCGACGAACGCCGAGATTTAGAGTTGCAACGCCAATATGCTGACCGTCATCCGAAGTTCACGGTTTATGCCGTGTGTGATGCGGAAAAGTTTGTGGGATTCTTCACGCTTTGGCGCTTTGAGCAGTTTAGTTATGTGGAGCATCTTGCCGTTTTAAAGGAGTTTAGAAATAAAGGATATGGCACTCTTATATTACAGTATATCAAGGAAATAATAACGAATCCGTTGGTTTTAGAAATAGAAATACCTTTAACAGATCAGCAAGTGGCTCGTAAACTTTTCTACGAGAAAAACGGCTTTTCAAAACTTGATTTTCCGTATTTCCAACCGCCTTATCGATCAGGGGATGCGTGTCTTCCGATGCACTTAATGATATATGGAAATCAAGGGGACATTGCGGATGAAAGGTTAAAGAAAAGCGTGGCAACATGGGTGCAACAAATGTATGCCGAAGTGTATAGGTTTACCCCTTGTGATGAAGTAGAGAAAGCGAAATGAAATTAGGGCGCACGATGTTTAACTTTAGGAAAGGCAATGATATAGGAGTTGCCCCTAATTTACATTTCATACCCCCTCCCCGCCCTTTGGCGGTTTTGATTTTCGCTTCGCTCATCTTCCTCCTTCTCGTAAGGCAAAGTACAAACAAGTTTGTACTCTGCTCTTACTTCGGGCGTCGGTTCCCCCTATATTAAGGGGAGAGCGAGGTTTGATACTTCCGTTTAAAAAACTCAACAGGTGTCAACAATATCACTTTCGCTTGGTATAAATAGTTTTTCACTTGGTATAAATAGTGTAGAAATACTCCGCATGGTGCTCTCCCCTTAAGATAGGGGGAGTACCTCCGCAGGAGGGGAGGGGGTATGATGACATTTTCTGAGTCTCGATTAGCATTACCTTTGTTTCCCTTAAGATAGGGGGAGTTCCGCCTTGGCAGGGACGGGGTATGATGATGATTCTTATATTAGGTCAACTGCTTTATTATTACTGAATTTTAACAGGAATACTTAGAATTGATTCAATAATACTTATAATTGTTCCCATAATACTAACAATTTCTCCAATAATACTAATTGTTACGCATGTTTCTCCTTATTATCCTATAGTTGTCTTTTCTGCAAACTCTTATTGTGCATATCGCTCTAGGGAACTGCCGTTTCGTTTAATTTTTTATCCTTTTAAGGACATTATTCTCTAAAAAGTGTTTACTTTTGCTAATGAAATAATGAAGGAAACAGTCATTTGCTGACTGAAGATACTTGTTTAGGCAAGACTCACCAATTCACTCACCTCATTATCAAGCCTATGGTCTAATCTGAAACTTTATTTTTCGTGACAGGTGCTAAAACCGAGATTCCTGTTACGCTTGAAGAAGCAATTACAGTATTAACCAAAAGCAGTGCTCCTCTCAAAGTCGGAGGACAGACATATTCAATTACATAAACTGAGCTTTTAGCTCTTGTTCTCTAAACTTCGAATACCGCCAATTTTCGTACATCGGGAGCAAGTTGACTGAAGGTTCACGTCCCTAGGGCGTGAACTGTTCTTTACTTGCAGATGTACAGGTCACTTGGCGGTAACCGGAAGTTTAAGCAGGTAAACGAATGGTTGCACGCTTTTTTTGTGTCCAAAAATGAACGTTACATTTTTGGGAATGCTTTGTTCAAGATGCGTTAGGTTTGCTCGACATCTTTCTAAGGTTGAGAGCAATCCCAGGCAGTTCGTTTTCGTCAAAATCTTGTGCCGAGAAGGGGTTAGCGCATGCTTAGCGTGACGCCGTTTTCGAATCATGATATGTATCAATCCATTTTAAAATCTTACGACAATGAAAACAATGTTAAGAATCTTTTTGTTCGTAGCGCTCTTTTTTGCATGGAGTGGCGTTACTTCCGCTCAAAAGTTGTTGCACAGTGCTGTCTATTACGACACAGGCACTTCCTTCGATGGCAGTCAGTGGATGCAAAACACGCCTGTGGGTTCTGCTTACTTCCAAATTTATGACAACTATGTTTATTTCGGTGAAACAAAGTATGTCAGTCAGGGTTATGTAAATATCTATGGGTTTTACGGCAAGAAATATATAAAGGAAGGCACTGGAGGTGCGCAATTTATTGTTGTTAGCAATAACTTTGACATTATTAATTGCCTTACGCTCACATTTTGGGGTTCAACTCACACCACTGCTGGAGTTTGGAGTAAAGTTCCACCATCTAATCAGGCGCAGAGTCAAACGAACACTACCAATGGATCCACTAATTCCACCACCTCTCAGTCATCAACACTAAAGAAAGTTACTTGTACGCTCTGCCATGGCACAGGGCGTCATGGTAAGGAGTACGCTCCGAAATACAGTTATTCAAAGCCTGACACGTGGTGCCCAACCTGCCAAAAGTATGATTATATCCACCACCATGAGGTGAAATGCCCCGCTTGTGCAGGCAGAGGTTGGAATTACAGTAACTATTAACCTCGTGACCAATCCACAGTTTGTTGCTTGGTTTAGACATAAGAACAGAAGAATAAGGTCAAAGTCTTATGCTCTTTTGTTCTTCTGTCTAACCGCAAAGCGTACCTGCTGCATGGTTTTGACATAAGAACATAAGTACAAAAAAGAGATTTATATTCTTTTGTTCTTCTGTCCAAACACAATGAGTCTCCGTTGCATGTTTTAGACATAAGAACATAAGTACAAAAGGAAGTCTTATGCTCTTTTGTTCTTCTGTCTAACCGCCAAGCGTCTGTGTCGCATGTTTTAGACATAAGAACATAAGTACAAAAAAGAGGTTTATGTTCTTTTGTTCTTCTGTCAAAACACATAGAGTATTCGTCAAAACTATTAGAGTCTCTGTCAAAACTCTTAGAGACTTTGTTTAAACACTTAGAGTCTCTGTCTAACCGCAAAGAGACTGCGTGACGAGCAATTTACTAACACTTTTAATCTGAAGAAACTATGAACACACATTTTAAAATCTTATGGACAACATTCCTCATGTGCTGCCTTTCTCTTGGCATGCAGGCGCAGAAGTATGAGATGGGGCAACATGTAACAGTGGATGGCCACAGCGCCATTGTGGTTTATGTTGACAGCACTGGCGAACACGGACTTCTTGCTGGGCCTGCGTTGCTCCTTTATGACAAGAAGAAATACTCGCCTGAGAAGTATGTGACAAAGAAATTCTCAGGTGACAAAAAGAAACGCGATGCGCTCCGCTTCTTTCAGCAGGGCAAACTCGGCGTTGTGCTTGAAGCACAATTAACCAAGGATGAGGTGAAAGACCTCTACAGACCCGCACTCGACGGTCTTACTTCAATTTTAGGCGATGAAAATCAGCGCGCCGTTATCAACTATTGTCAGCAAAAGGGACTTGATGTTGCCAAAATCTTCCCCGAATTCGCATGGGCACAATCCTTAGGCGAAGGGTGGTTTCTCGGAGGGATGAAAGAAATCCTCGCCTATTTGAACAACATTGCTAAATCCAGAGAAAATACGTTGGAACTCAATCAAAAGTCTATTGACGAGGGGCATACATATTTCTATCCGCTGGATGTAATTTCGACAACCCATAAAGAATATATGGGAAGAATGTGCTACTTAGCCCAATGTTGGACCTATCAATTCCGTTTCAAAAAAGTACAAGAGTATCAGTACGTTGTAGCAGCTAAAAAGACCATGCCTGTATGGGTAGAGAAGAAGGAACTTGTGCGAGAGTTTTACCATGAATGGACTCTTGGCGCCAGTTTTTTCGGAAATTTTCTCCAGTCTTCAAGAGAGGTGAGTAACTATTATGAGCCTCATTACAACTGGAAGAAATATAGCTATCGTTTGGCCTTTAAGCGCTTTTAATTTGTAAGTAAAAACGAGTTTTAAGTGATAATTTTCACATTTTTTATGAAATGCACTTGATTCTTTGTTTTTAATTCCTACATTTGCAATATTGAACATTCCAAATATCCGTTAAAATCCGCAACTCATGATGCGCTTCTGTCTGATTCTTCCTTTAGTTTTGGCGTTTGTGTGCGGAATGGTGCAGTGTTCAAGTGATGCGCAACCCGCGCCCGTAGACTTGCCCATGGAGCAGTTTCAAGCGGGTGACATCGTGTTTCGACGAGGCGAAAGTATGGCAAGCCGAATGGTGCTTTACAATGACCCCGAGGGACAATATTCCCATGTCGGCATGATTGTTCAAGATGACAGCGCGCTTATGGTAGTCCATGCGCTTCCCGGAAGTCACCCCACTCAGAGCGGTGAAGACCTTGTCAGAATGGAAACCCTTGGCGAATTTTTTGCTCCTGAGAATGCCACACGAGGAAAGGTAATGCGCCTCCCGCTGAGTGAGTTGCAAAAAAGGGAGTTAAGTCGAAGAGCTGTGGAGAAAGTTAAAACTTTCGTAGCGTTTGACCATAATTACGATTGTCAAGACACGGTAGAGATTTACTGTACGGAACTTTTGCAACTTCTTTACTCCCACGTGGGCATTGACCTCTCCGAGGGGAGACTCACACGGATAAGCATCCCCGGATTACACGCCGACATCATTATGCCTGCCGACATCCACAAAAATCAGCAATTACAGACTATTTTTAGTTACTAACTCACAGTTTTATTAACTCTAAATTCTTTTTATTATGAAAAAGTTATTGTTCGCTATCGTATGCTTGATGGCAAGTTTCACATTCGCGTCATGCGGTGGTTCAACGCCCGCAGACGAAGCCGCTAATTGCATCGAACTCCTCAAGAATAAGGACTATGATGGCTTTGTAGAAACCATCAATTTTAAGGGAGAAAATGCAGAAGAGATTGACCAGCAGAAGGCATTCTTCAAGGAACTCCTCACTAAGATGGTGGACGAAATGTATGAACAGATGGGTGGCATTGAATCTTACACTTTGGTAAGCGAAGAAGTCGCTGAAGACGGCAATACAGCAAAGGTGGTTTACGAAATCACTTATGGTGACGGTACAAAGAAGAACGAAACCATCAACTTGATTAATGTTGACGGCGAGTGGAAGCAAGAAATCAATAAGTAAGTCTTTTCCTTCTTGTTGAAAAGCATATAGCATAAAAAACGGGAGGCTCCAGCTATGGAACCTCCCGTTTAATTTTCCTCAATAGGCATATTTAATACCTAAGTCAACAGGTAATCAAATACGTTCATCATTATAATGCCATTAGGAAGTGTGTGTGTAGGTATATTGTCTGTTTTAATAATTATTTTTGTAAAAGAGTCGTTTGTTAGGGTTAGTGAGCGTTGTTCCTGCTTCTGTTTATCTTCGTCTGGTAACGAATAAGCAGATTGAATATATATCCTCTCACTCCCTTTATTACAAACAAAATCAACCTCAAGTGAGGTTCTGGTAGTTTTACCTTCATCATCTTTTTGATAGAAAGTAACGCACCCCACATCTACCTTATAACCCTTACCAATAAGATGGTTATATATGATATTTTCCATAATGTGAGTTGGTTCTACTTGTCGGAAATTTAGAAGTGCATTACGCAAGCCTAGGTCGGAAAAATAATATTTATAAGGAGTGTCTATATATTTCTTTCCTTTAATATCATAGCGCACGGCTCTTTCAATGAGGAAAGAATCTATAAAATAGTCTATATAAATTTTTATGGTGTTGTGACTAATTTTTACCCTTTTCTCGCTGACAAAAGTGTTCGCTAATTTGTTGGGATTCGTCAATGCTCCTATGTTTGATGCTAAGAGGCTGAATAATTCTTCTAACTCAGCGTCATTTTTTACACTATTGCGGTTGACGATGTCACTCAAATATGTCTCTTTAAGTAAATCTTGAAGTATTTCTGCTTTTCGCGCGTTGTCCTTCTCCAAAACCACCATCGGCAGTCCTCCATAATAAAGGTAGTTTCGCCACAATGAGGCGGTTTCTTCATTTGAATTTTCTTTTATTTCTTTAAACGAGAGCGGTTGAAGATGAATTTGAACTCCTCGACCTCTAAACTCGGTAACAATATCTGAAGAAAGAAATTTTGCATTACTTCCTGTTACATATACATCAAGGTTTTCAATATGTAGGAAACCATTAAGCACATCCACAAAACTCTCCAACATCTGAATTTCGTCAATCATCACATAATACATCTGTGAGTCTTGTTTTGTCAAATGTTCTACATAATCATATAAGGTTTCTGCATTGCGGTATTTCCGATGAGCAAATGAGTCAAGCTGTAATTCAATTATATGACTGGCATCAACGTCATTCTCTAAGAGATATTGTTTGTACAGATTGAATAATAGATATGATTTACCTACGCGTCGCAATCCAGTAACAATCTTTATCAAATGATTATGCTTGTTACTTATCAACTTCTTAATGTAATGTTCTCTTTTGAATCTCATACAGTGACAATTTTTGTGTATATACCCACTTTTCGTCTACAAAGATAGTGGTTTGATATAAGATAAGTGTGGTTTAAGTGACAATTTTTGTGTACATACACACTTTTTGTCTCTAAAACCTTTGATTTACCATTTCCTAAATGCTATATAATCTATCGCAACTGCACTATTTTACTCGCTTACTCCCAATGGATTCTAATAACTCGCCTCTTTCTCTGTGATAACAGGTCAGATTTTCATTTCGAAGACTATCAAAAGTCAGGTAGGCATTCTTCACGCAACTCCTCACTAAGAAGGTGTACGAAATGGATGGAACAAGAAATCAACAGGTAAGCACATATTGTAAAAGAAGGGAGGCTCCAGCGATGGAACCTCCCTTTATTTGTGCTCAAATGGAGTCATTGTGCCACGTAGGTGGGATACATGTGGGGCGGAATCTGAATGACACGTTAGAATTAGTAACTTTGTGGTGTTTCTTCCTCAAATTGTGGCGAGGGTAAGTAATAGAATTTCGCCTGTTTGCCTCTCTTTCCCGCTTCTTCAGCAATTACATCAGAAAGGATGGCGCACGTCAACAACGCGTCCGCGACTTTCGGACAACTGTTCGGGATAGATGAGCATCAAACTGCGCATTGAGAAGTAGCGTTCGATTTGGTCTTCAAGGTGATCCATGTAATTGTGGCGCAAGAGTGTGCCTTTGCGTCCCACAATAAAGATTACCATGTCGTCAGACCCCGTATTGTTGGCCACAGAAATGAAGTCGTGCCAGTCGCGATACTCATGCAACTTCGTGGGCATCTTATACTTGCCCGCGTCCCACACTTCCTGCAATTTTGCTAACGTTCCCTTGCCACTATATGCCTCAATGCGACACGAAACTTGGGTGGCAAGTTGCGCCACACGCTCTGCCCAGCGCTTAAATCCGGGCTCGAACTCCGCCTTTCTCGGTACGACGAGTTGAATACAGTTTACCGTGTTAATAGGTATGGCGGCGCGGTAAATCATTATCTGCTTGTGGATGGAGTAAATCAAGTCGCCTGTCGTCTTACCCAGATAGGCCTCCGTGAGTCGCGTTTTCTCGTGCAAACCTATCAAAAGATCGGTACACTCACTCTCCATCATCGTATAGTAAATACCTGTGACGATGTTCACTGACCAACGGGAGCGCGTTTGTAACTTCACGTGGGCCGCGGCAGCAATACGTGTGGCAAAATCTAAGTGTTTGAGGCCCTCCTGTCGCTTCTGTTCGTCATTGTCAAGCACAATGTGGAGCGCCGCAAGGGGAGTCTGTGTGCGCGAAAGGCGCAGCATGAGGGCGGCATTTACCAGCGGAGCGACAGTGTCAGGATTAGAGATGGCAATGAGAATCTTGTCGCGCGTGGTTTCCTTTGCTTCAGCGGCTTCCTTACCGGAAAGGAGCAATCCTCGGCAGGTGCGGTCGGTTACAACCGACGAAACAACGCAGGTCACTACGATAAGAATCATTGCGCCGTTAAGAACGTTTTCGTCAAGTAAACGACTGCCGTCGGGAAGCATGATGCCGTAGCCTACGAGTACGATGGCAAGCGTTGCAGCAGCACGAGAATTTGTCAACCCATAAATAAGTTTGCGGTCGCCACTTCTCATGCCAAATATCTTTTGAGTGGCATAGGCTGCAAGCCACTTTGTCGTCAGCGCACAAGCAACCATGACCGCCGAAATCTTTAATGCGTCAAGGCGGGTGAGAGCTTCGAGGTTGATAAGCATACCTACGCCAATCAGGAAGTAAGGGATGAAGATGGCATTGCCTATAAACTCGATGTGAGACATTAACGGGGAGGCGGGAGGTATTTGTCGGTTGAGCACAATCCCAACGAGGAAGGCGCCAAGGATACCTTCGATGCCGACAATCTCCATGAGTCCGGCGCCAAGGAAGACAAGGGCCAAGACAAAGACATATTGCACTACGCTTTCGTCATAGCGGCGGAAAAACCACTTACAGATAATGGGGAAGGTGTAAATGATGGCCAACCCAATGAGGACCACTTCTATCACCAAGCGTACCCAGAACCACCCTGTGGCTTCCTCTTTAAACATACCCCCTACGACGGCCAAGACTAAAAGTGTGAGCACGTCGGCAATGATAGTTCCGCCCACGGCAATCCCAACGCTGTTGTGGCGAGAGAGACCGTAGCGCATCACAATGGGGTAGGAGATGAGAGTGTGAGAGGCATACATCGCCCCCATCAAGATGCAGGCGGGAATCGTAAAGTGAAGGAGCGAATAATTAGCAGCAAAACCCACCGAGATTGGAATGATGAAACTCAGCAACCCTAAGGTAATGGCTTTCGCTTTAGACTTCTGAACGTCTTGAACGTTCATCTCCAGCGAGGCTAAGAACATGATGTAGTACATTCCCACTTTGCCGAACAACTCAAAACTACTATCGCGGTCGAGAACGTGAAATCCGTGAGGCCCAATCAGAATGCCGGCCATAATCATCCCAACGATGGAGGGCACACGCAGTTTCTCGAGCAACATCGGGGCAATTAGGATGATGCTCAACACTACGAAGAAGATCCATGTGGGATCTGTTATGGGAAGACTCTGAGGCATGCGTAAGGGAGTAAAATAAGATAGGTGGGCTTACTGAATGAGAGGCAAAACTTTCGTTCAATAAGTCCATGTTGTAAGTTCTGCAAAGCAGACCTACTGTCTTGTAACAGATTTTCTATGCAAAGGAACAAAAACTTTGTTATTTATATCCCCCTATATGTTAGAAAATTATAAATTTGCTTGCAAATTTTTATGAATCTTATGGTGAAAGGCGCTAAAAAGTGTGTTTCATCTCCTATTTTAAAGCATAATGAAAGTAGCAATCGTTGGTGCCAGCGGCGCCGTAGGTCAAGAATTTCTCCGCGTATTGACCGAACGCGAATTTCCTATTGATGAACTCGTACTCTTTGGCTCAGCACGTTCCGCAGGTACTAAATATATGTTCCGTGGTAAGGAATATGAAGTGCAACTCCTCAAGCACGGTGATGACTTTAAGGATGTGGACATTGCATTTACTTCTGCAGGCGCAGGCGTTTCTAAGGAGTATGCTGAAGATATTACACGTTATGGCGCTGTAATGATTGACAATTCTTCGGCTTTCCGTATGGATGCTGACGTGCCCCTTGTTGTGCCCGAATGTAATGCTGTTGATGCGCTCAATCGCCCTCGCGGTATTATCGCTAACCCTAACTGCACCACGATTATGATGGTTGTGGCGCTCCAGGCGTTTGAAAATATCAGCCATATTAAGCGTGTGCACGTTTCAAGTTATCAAGCGGCTTCGGGAGCTGGACAGGCGGCTATGGATGAACTTCATGAGCAGTATCGTCAGGTGTTGGCGGGCGAGCCTGTGAAGGTTGAGAAGTTTGCTTACCAATTGGCTTACAACGTTATCCCTCAGATTGACGTCTTCACCGAAAATGGTTACACCAAGGAGGAAATGAAGATGTATAATGAGACGAAGAAGATTATGCATTCCGACATTGAAGTGTCAGCAATGTGCGTACGCGTTCCCGCACTTCGCGCTCACTCAGAAAGCATTTGGATTGAAACCGAACAACCTATCTCTCTTGAGCAAGCACGTAAGGCTATTGAAGAAGGCGAAGGCTTAGTGCTCATGGACAATCCCGAAAAGAAGGAATACCCCATGCCTCTCTTCCTCGCAGGTAAGGAACCCGTTTACGTAGGTCGCATCCGCAAGGATCTTGCTAACCCTAACGGACTCACATTCTGGTTAGTGAGCGACCAGATTAAGAAGGGCGCAGCCCTCAATGCCGTTCAGATTGCAGAATGGTTGATTCAGAACAACGGATTAAAGAAGTAATCCTCCGCTTCAGACAATCGAAATCAACATTTAGGTATATCAACACAAATAAGGTGTGTCAAGCCAACGCTGGTTTGACACACCTTTTTTCGTGCTCGTAATATAGGGAGTTGAAAATGATTATATTTCCGTAACCACCAAGTCACGCAGAAAATACAATTAGACATAGGGAAAACAAACTCTCAAACTCGGCGCCCTAAGTTACAAAGAAAACGCCCTAAGTTACGAATAGGAACGGCTATAACAGAAGAAAGGTGGAGACTGACGCACTGAGGCGTGTCTCCACCTTTTATGAGGTTCAAAATGAGCGGTTGGGGTCAACCGTTGTTATTAGAAGAGGCTCTGGAAAGCGCTCTTGTTTACCAACTTTGAGAATTCAAGGTCCTTCAAAGCACGTTCCTTGAGCGTAGCATCCTTTTGGAACGCAACAGCAAGCGCAGCGATTGCCGCATCTGTGCGGTTCTGACGTGCGTAGCACACTGCCTTGAGATAGTCAGACATAGCAGTCTTGTTGGGCATCACATTGAGGATAGTGAGTGCTGTAGCGTAGTCCTTGTTCAAGAGAAGCGCGAGGGCAGCAGTTGTGCTCTTGCCATTCTTTGCGTTTGTGGCAGCAGCAACATAGTTACCCTTGCTTACCTGAAGCGCAGCGAGGAGTTCGTTATAGTTATCCGCTTCAGAAGCACGGCCTAAATATGCCTCAGCATTCTCAATGTTGCCTTCAGCAAGGGCACAGAGCGCAAGGTTTGCGTTTACTTCGGGAGCATTGCTGTTAATAGTTGCCGCCTTAGTGAACCACTGCTTTGCAGCTTCCAAATTGCCGCTCAACTGTTCCACAAGACCGAGGTTGTTATACGCACGGTAGTCGTTGGGATAGAGTTGCACGGTCTTTGTATAGATATCCTTTTGCTTACCAGCCGTTTCGTCGAAGGTTGCAACGTAAAGGAGTTCTTCCACACTGAGCTTTGTTGCGTCCACTTCAAGTTGCTTGAGGATTTCATCGTCAGTGCGGCCGATGAGTACGTAGTTCAATGTGATGCGAGCGCGACGGAGTTCGGGAAGAATCTCATCGATGAGTTCTGTATAGGCAGCTGAGATGTTCTTAATCTGACGTTCGCGTTCTTCGGGGTCTTCGTACATCGAGAGTACGCGAAGGATGATGTCCTTATCCTGAATGTTTGACGCAGCAACGAGTTCCTGGAAACCTTCCCAGTCTTCTGCAGTGTAGCGTGTAGCAAGGGGAGACACGAGTTCGAGTTCTTCGAGCTTCTGGTTGATATAGTCAGAAGATGAAGCCTGACGTGCCTTTGCAAGACGCTCATTGATGGTCTGCTTACCGTCAGGTGAAGCGTAGGCAGCTACTTCGATGCCGTCGAGAGCGAAAGAGCGCTGGTCTTCCTTGATAGCGCGGAGCACGTTTACGAATTCCTGGATAGAAGGAGTGCTGAGTTCGCTGAGGCGCACCTTTGACTGGTTGATGAGATACTTAATCTGTGACTTCTGTGACTGATTGGTCATGTACTGGAAGGCATCGCCAGAAGCGGCACCCTGAGATTCTGCTACGCAACGACCGAGAAGCGCAGAAGTAGAAAGCACACCCTTAGCCACAAGTACGTCGGGCACGCTGTAAGTCTTCTTACCCTTACGAGCATCAAAGGCAAGATAGAGTTCGCTTTGGAGCATGTCAGCGTCATAAGGGAAGCTCGCACGCATTACGTAGTTACCACCAAGACGGTAAGAGATTTCCTGATTGTTGCCAATCACCTTTTCGCCCTGGAAAGTTGCAGGCTCGCCCATAACTTCCTTACCTGCAAAGCGGAGTACGGGAATGACAGTAACTTCTGCCTTTTTCTTCATATACTTTTCGGGGAAGCGACCATTGATAGTAACAGGCACTTCGTTAGAAACCGCTTCGAGGGGAGAGGGTACCACTGTGAAATTATCTGCTGAGAGAGCACCCATCTTGCTACATGAAGCAAGTGAACCTGCCGCAAAGGCAAGGAGAAGGAATGATTTAATTTTCATATTTTGTTGAGGTTTTTAGGTTCTAAAGAGAAATTCTATGGGGATTATAGGAACTATAGGGACTATAGTCACTATATGAAATCACCGACTATTTAATATATTCGCTCCAATCCACCAAGCGCATGTCGCCCTTACGCATATACGTGTCATGCATTGCGAAAGCGGCGGTGAGCATGTGAGGTGTGTGGCCTCCCTTTTGCTGAGCCAGGTGCATATAGTCACGAAGAATGGGGCGGTAGTCAGGATGGGCGATGGCAATGAGTGCTTCTGCCTTTTCCGTTGCGCATTTGTTGCGCAAATCTGCTACTCCGTATTCCGTCACGATGGCATCTACGTAGTGCTCTGTGTGGTCAATGTGTGAGCAGAAGGGAACGATGCTTGAGATGGTGCCACCCTTTTGCGTAGAGGTGCAGGTAAAGGTGGAGAGCATGGAGTTACAGGTGTAGTCACAAGAACCTCCGACGCCATTCATCATCTTTGTGCCACAAATCTTAGTGGAGTTGACGTGACCATAAATATCTACTTCAATCGCCGTATTCAAGGCGCAGATGCCAAGTCGGGCAATGATTTCAGGGCAATTTGAAATTTCCGACGGGCGAATAATCAAGCGGTCGCGGAAATACTGAATGTTGTCGGTGAGTTCCTTCAACTTTTCAGGACTAATGGTTAAGGCGCCCGTAGATGCCTCTGTGACGCGCTCTTCAAGGAGAAGGCGCATGGGCTCTTCCTGAAAGACCTCGGTATAAATGCTGAAGTTGGGCACTTCTTTACATTCACCAAGCGCACCTAAGACAGCGTTGGCACCCGAACCCACACCCGATTGCATAATCAACTTGTCGCGGAAGATGTAACCCTTGTGCATGTTCCACACCAAGAAGTCGGCCACGTTCTTACCGATAATGTCTGTTTCTTGACTACCTGGGAGCATCGTACGCGACTCATCCTGAGTGTTACAACGGATAATGCCCTTGATGCGTGACTCTTCAATCTCAATATATGGTTTACCGATGCGGTCAGTAATGCTATTGATGCCCACAGTTCGGCGATTCCAGGGGTCTTCTATTTCATAAATGTCGTGGAGTCCGATAAGGCTTGACGAATGCCACATGTTCCACTCAATGAATACGCCTTTCTCGGCCAAGCGACACACAGTCGGTGCAATACCTATACCTGCCGTGGGATAGATACGGATTTTTCCGCAAATCTTCTGCACATCAATCGCCTCGATTATGCCCCAAGTGATGGGACCAGTCATGCCCTGGCGCAAGTGCGTGGCATTGTCAGAAAGGTTTAAGTCCGTATAGCGCACCTTACCCGCATTAAAAGCACGGCGTAAGTCAGTGTTCACACTGAAAGGCATACGGCGGTCAATTGCATCAGCAAGCGTGAGCGCTCCGTCACAACTTGCACCGATTGAAGCGCCAGTGATGACGTCCACTTTGAAGGGGCGTCCCGCCTCATGCTCAACCATTGCGCGCTTGGCAATAGCTGGGGGAATCATTTTGGGAGAACCGGCAGGACCAAACCCACCTATTCCCAAAATATCTCCATTTTGGATGTATGCAGCCGCCTCTTCGGCGGTAAGAAAGGGTAGTTGCATATATAATAAACTCGATTATCGGGCGCAAAAATACAACTTTTCGGCGGATTATCACACATCATTTATATATAAAGCAGAAACTGACGACGGTTTTTATGTATTTTTAACGACAAAAACCGTAGGTCGCAACCCTCCCTGAGAAGCTTTGCGTAAAGAAACGCGTCTTGCGCCCCCTTGGAAGTCGCCTTCATGCGCTCAAGACTGTATAAATAGCGCGCTTTAGGAACATTGATTTTCAGTAAATTCAGACTCTTGAAATGAAATCTTAAATGGTGCATCTTATTTCACCAAACTGTGCGTCTTGTTTCACCAAACTGTGCGCCTTATTTCGCCAAATAGTTTTTCCGAAGTCACTCTTTGTTTTTCGTGAGTGGGGCATGATGGCGCCAATCCCCCAAAAGCGCGCGGTTTTGAAGCATTTTCTGCTCCAAAAGTCGCCTCTGGAAGTGACAGTTTGTTAACTTATACGGAGAAAAAGTGAGGTTATGTCTGCAAAACCCTATATTTTTGCAACAGAAATGCAGTAAAAATTGACAGAAAGCAGTTTTGGCAAGTCAATTTTGCAAATTTTTATCATTTTTTTAGACACGACACTTGGAAGTTCAAAAAAAATATATAATTTTGCCGACGTTTCAAAAACGAAAATACAGCTACGTAAGGTTTTATCCTCTGTCTTACAGTGTATTTTAGTCTTTCGGACGTTCCTATTAAACGCAATTTAATTAAAGAGGTAAGTAAGTGCGCTTACAAAACACAACAAACTAAAAGAACCGCCCCTCCTAACTATCGTAGCACAACTTAGTGCGGAGGTGCATCAATGCTTAATCACATTATGAAAAAGTTTTGGTCATTGATGGTCGTTGCGCTCGTAACTTTGGGTGCCGGCTTTACCAGCTGTAGTGATGATGACGGTCCTAAGGGTCCCTCTACAACTGTGACTACTCCTTCTCAAGAAGATGGCACAATCACTGCTACTACAGCAACATTCACATTCACTACTAATGGCGTTACTGAACTCGCTTATAAGGCTGTAAAGGCTGAAGAGTCAGTTCGCGCTGCCGTTGCTCCCGAAGCAGAATTGATTTTTGCTGAAGCAGAAAAGACATTCCCCATGCAGGACGGCGAAAACAAGGTTGTTGTTGAAGGTCTTGAAGGAGAAACTGAATACGTAGTTTACTTCGCAATGAAGACTGTGAATAACACATTCCTTCTCGAACAAAAAAATGTTACAACTGGCGGTTATGGCGATCAGATTATCACAATGATCAGCACAACTCCCTTCTCTGTAAAGTTCCACGTTAATGTTCCCGACACAACTAACTGGATCCTCAACCTCGGTGACCGTGCAACTTACGAACAAATGAAGATGTATTTCGGTCAGTCTGATGCTGGTTTCCTTGAATCACTTGGTAACAACCACTATGTAGGTCCTCAGACTATCGAACTTAAGGATGGTGACCTCTGGTACCGTGAATATGACATGGACTGGGCAACTGGTGAAGTGGATAGCACATCTTATTATGACTATCTCTACACAATCAAGCCCGGTAGTGCGTTTGTTATGTTGATGTCTGCTGCTTACTACGGTGAAGTTCCCTATTCTTGGCCTGTAACTTACCGTTGGATGCCCGACTACACTATGGAATGGAACGACGATTACGTTGACGATGACATGGGTATCTGGAGCAACTCACGCGCTGGCATGAACCTCGGCGAATATACTGAAGTTTGCACAGACGAAGGCGTTACCTTCAACCGCGAATTCGCTAAGCAATACTTCTGGACTAATCCCGCAGAAGTACCTGCTGACACTGTAGAAGTAACTATCAAGAAGATGACAGAACGTACTGCAATCTTCGAAATGGTTCCCCCCGAAGATTGCTTGAGCTACCATGTTCTCCCCGTATCTGAAGAAGACTACAGCATGCTCTGCTCATTCGTAGGCGAAGCTGGCTTGCAGGCTTACACATTAAATAATGGTATGCCCATGGCAGGCGGTAACGAATATGTAATGGAAGGTCTCACAATCGGCGCTAACTATCACATGCTCGTAACTGGTCTCTTCGAAGAATCAGGTGCCGTTCAGAGCTTCTGCCACCTCACATTCTCTCCCAAGGAATCAACTCTCCCCGCTCCTGTTATCGAAGTAACTTCTGTAGATGACAAGAACACTCACGACATGGTTTACTTCAACATCAAGTGTACTTCTCAGGACGCTGCAGGTGTGAAGTTCATTGCAAACTATGTAAAGGACTGGATCCCCGAACTCAACTCTGGTTATTCTTATGAAGACATGATCGAAACTTACGGTCAGATGCTTTCTGAAGAAGAACTTGCACAGGTAAATTCTGCTGAAGGTCTTGAAATCAGCTATCCTTCTGCTGAAGAATCAGACACTCGTTTGGCTGTAATTGCTTATAACGAAGACGAAAAGGCTTGTGAAGCTGTTTGGGCAGACTCTCGTTCACTCTCTATTCCCGCTAAGCCCAAGGTGGAATCTACTCTCTACACTGACCTTGACGGAGAATGGGTGTTGGAATACTTCGATACTAACAACTACTACGAAAAGAACACTTGGCGTCAGTTCAATTCTGTAATCACTCAGAATCCCGACTTCGCTCCTGCTTCTTATGAAGAATGGAAGAACTTGGATTCTTACAACGTAGTGCTTAACGCTCTCGGCGGTGACGAAGCTCAGGTTAAGGCTCTCTATGAAGATTACAAGAATACTGCTGCTCACTACGCTAACAAGTATGAAGGTCAGAACCAAATGGTAGGTGTGAACTTCCCCTGCGGTAACTATGTTTACGCTGCTAATCAGAATGTTTACACTCCTTGGGATCTCTTCACTTCTGAATATTACTCAGCTTACGACTGCGCTCAGTTGTTCTACGACTTCGGTCCTAAGGTAATGTTTGAAGTAGTTGGTGAAAACGAAATGGTAATGAAGTCTGACATCAACAACCTCGCTCCCTTGGCTAACTTTGATGGTGCTTACTATATGGTAGGTATCGCTGACAATGGTTACTTGCCTGAATGCGAATTCCCCGTTACAATCTCTGAAGACAAGCAGACACTTACTGTTCATCCTGCAGAAGTTGACGGTGTGAAGTACTATCCTGGCGTAATCCGTTACTATAGCGCTTCTTACGCTGCAACTCAGAACCGCACTAACGATGTAGTGAAATATACTCGTGGTTCTGTTGAAGGCGGATGGATGCCCGCAGCAACTAAGCCCTTCTCTATCGACGAAGTTCTTAAAGCAAACAAGGCTATCTACACTAACAGCAACCTCGTTCCCGTTAAGAATCTCTCTGTAGCTGGTAAGCGTGCTTCTAAGGTTAAGAATGCTCCCAAGCTCAACCGCGTTGAAGGTAAGTTGTTCGACTTGAAGGCTCACGCAGAAAAGTCTAAGAAGTAATTCTTAAAAATATATGCAATCCAATAGGTTAATGATGCCCTGCGCACCGTTAGCCTATTGGTTTGTTTTGACTAAAGAAGAGGGTAAATAGGCGAGCAGAAATGCGCACATCACGAAGAGGCAAAACAAGGTTAGAATGAAGACAAATTCTTTAAGACTTAAGAAAAATTCTTTGTGACTTAAGAACGATTCTTTAAGGGTTAAGAATGACGGTAAGCCATTTCGTGTTAATCAGCAGTGTTCCAATCTTTTAACATTGCCATCCTTTTGAAGAACAGGCACTGCAAGATTCCTCCCTATCCCATCCCCTCTCCACACAGACATAATAATTACTTACAAATACAATTATCAAGATGAAAAAGTTTCTCACATGGGCAACAATGTTTGCTCTCGTAGTAGGTTTCTCTGCCTGCGGTGGTGGAGATGACGAAACAACTCCTCCTGGAAGTGGTGACGGCGGTCAAGGTTCTAACCCCACGCCCGAAGTTCCTGTTGCTCCTAAATATGCAAACCAAGCAACTTCAAAAAATGGTTTGACAGAGGAAGAGGCAAGTAAGAGATTAGAGGAGTATGGTCATAACAAATTAGCGGAAGGTAAGAAAAAAGGTATGATTGCTAAGTTTATTGACCAATTTAAAAACCTTATGATTATTGTACTTTTGGTTGCAGCAGTTGTATCTGTTTTAGTAGAACCAGAAGAAGGATTAATCGATGCAATAATTATTTTATTCGTAGTAATAGTAAATGCGATTTTAGGTGTTGTTCAAGAAAGTAAAGCTGAGAAATCATTGGAGGCGCTAAAGAAAATGTCTTCTCCTAATTGTAAAGTTATTAGAAATGGAGTAATGACAGTTATAGCTAGTGAAGATATTACAATTGGTGATTTTTGGGGAGTAGATAAAGTTGCTCCGGAAATTGATGATGATATGGGGATTTCGTTGGCAATTGCAAATACAGAAAAAGGAATGGCATTGCTTGATAAAATAAGAAAAGATGTTTTAATGGAGAATAAGTATGACAGGACATAAAAAGGGATTTTATGAAAGATTTATCAAACGTCCTCAGGATTTTTTATGTGCATTAGCTGGAATCATTGTGCTTTCTCCAGTGATGCTGATTACTGCAATTTTGGTGCGTACAAAGCTTGGAAGTCCTGTGATTTTTGAACTTCCAATTGGTGTATTTTCTTCAAGTTCCTTCAGGCTTTTTTTCAAATCCTGAATTTCTTTGTTCAACCAATATAATTCATTCAGTTCTTCCCTTATCATAACAACACCC
>CALFGU010000146.1 GCA_937877685.1 uncultured Prevotella sp. | reverse complement strand
TTTCTCCTTTCTCATTTCAAATATTATTCTTGGTCATACGCATGTTTCGGATAGTCAATCGTATAGTGCAATCCGCGACTTTCCTTACGTTCAAGCGCCCAGCGGGTAATAAGGTAACCCACGTTGATCATATTGCGAAGTTCGCAAATGTCAGGCGTAGCCTTCACGCGCTTAAAGAGTTCTTCCGTTTCTTCAAAGAGCAGGTCAAGTCTTGTCCATGCGCGCTTCAATCTAAGGTCAGAACGCACAATTCCGACATAGTTAGCCATGATTTGGCCTACCTCGCGAGCATCTTGGGCAATAAGCACCTTTTCTTCGTTAGTAAGCGTTCCCTCGTCGTTCCACTTGGGCACACTTTCATTAAAGGTATATTCATCAATGTGTGCGATAGAATGGCGCGCAGCAGTTTCAGCGTAAACTACAGCTTCGGTAAGCGAATTACTTGCCAAACGATTTCCGCCGTGAAGTCCGGTGCAAGAACATTCGCCTATTGCATAAAGGCGGTGAATACTTGAACAAGCGTTTAAGTCCACCTTAATGCCCCCACATTGATAGTGAGCGGCGGGCGCAACAGGGATATATTGCTTTGTAATATCGATACCCATCGTTAAGCACTTTGCATAAATGTTTGGAAAGTGCTTTTTTGTTTCTTCGGGATTCTTGTGCGTCACGTCAAGGCACACGTGGGTCAGCCCATGGATTTTCATTTCCTTGTCTATGGCACGTGCTACGATGTCGCGGGGAGCAAGGGAGAGGCGTTTGTCATACTTCTGCATGAATTCCGCACCATTGGGCAAGCGAAGGATACCTCCGTAACCGCGCATGGCTTCGGTGATAAGGTAAGCAGGATGCGTTTCGTTGGGAGAGTAAAGCGCGGTGGGGTGGAACTGAATGAATTCCATGTCCTGCACCGTTGCTTTCGCGCGATACGCCATGGCCACACCATCACCCGTAGCTACGGTGGGATTCGTAGTCGTGGTGTAAACCGCACCACAGCCTCCCGTGGCAAGAACCGTTACTTTGGAGAGGAAACGATCAATTTTCTGTGTGTCAGGATCCAGAACGTAAGCACCGTAACACTCAATGTCCTTAGATGCTCTCGTTACGTTCACCCCAAGATGGTGTTGCGTGATAATCTCTACCGCAAAGTGGTGTTCAAATATCGTAATGTTGGGATGGCGACGCACTGCCTCAATCAGACCTCTCTGAATTTCGAACCCCGTGTCGTCAGCGTGGTGAAGGATTCGGAATTCCGAGTGACCACCTTCGCGATGGAGGTCAAAATCTCCCGCTTCGTTGCGGTCAAAATTCACACCCCAATTCACGAGTCGCTCAATAGCAGCAGGACCATTCTCAACAACCTGACGCACTGCCTGAGGGTCGCTAATATAATCCCCAGCAATCATCGTGTCTTGGATGTGTTTTTCAAAATTATCCACTTGCAGGTTCGTAACAGCAGCAATGCCGCCCTGAGCCTTCGCAGTGTTGGCTTCTTCAATCGTTGTTTTGCAAACGAGTGCCACTTTACCTTTACCCGAAGCGGCAACCTGAAGGGCGTAACTCATTCCGGCAACGCCAGAACCAATTACCAAAAAATCGAATTTGCGAATCATCTT
>CALFGU010000145.1 GCA_937877685.1 uncultured Prevotella sp. | reverse complement strand
CCTATTACGAAAGAGTATGCTTACCACGCGAGTGCGATTCCTGTGACTCCTGTGAAGCTTGAAGAAATTGCTGAAAACATTTCGGCTACGTGTACCGTGAACTCGGCGGACGTGAAGGCCGTGCTCGACGCGCTTCAGACGCAGGTGATTCGATGTCTGCGCAATGGGCAGAGTGTGCGACTCGGCGACCTCGGTTCGTTTCATGCCCGCATCTCCTCAAAGGCGGCTGCAACGGAGGAGGAGTTTGAAGGCGATAAAAACATCCGTGCCGTCCTCGTGCGCTTCACGCCCTCGAGCAAGATGCGCTATGAATTGAGTCCGAAGAATCCGAACATGTCGCTCGTGCGTCAGTAGCGTTTTGGGACAGAAGAACAAAAGTTTTATCAACAGGTTTATCTTGACTAAAGAACATAAGTACATAAGTTTTTTTATCAATGTGATTACAGGGATTTAACAGATTTTCGCCTTGCGCAAGTAACCGTTTAACCTGTTGATAAATCAACGGGGTAGTCTTTTGTTCAAGATACGAAACGTGTTAAAAAAAGAGCAGTCCGAAAGGGCTGCTCTACGTAAGATTTATGTGGTGTAAAACATTTTTCAATGATTATGAGGGTGTATCATTTTCCTCTTGAGTTTGGTGCTTCTTTACGAGCATTTCAAGAATTAAGGATTTGTCTGTTGCTATTGTGTAAGTAGTATCATCTACATTCTCCTCGATAACATTATAACCGTGTACCTCAAAATGGTGTACTTCCCTGTTACTCCCTTCTTCTTCTTCAAGACTCAGCGCATAGGTCTCTCTATAATCATCCCACTCGCATATGCTTTGCACATATAATGTTTTAATATTTTCGGCTGCTTCGCCGTCATTTAGAAGAAAGACTTTGTCTCCTTTTTCTAATTCTTCAAATGTAGTCATTTCGTTTGTTTGATTTAGTGACTCCGCAAAAAAGTGTTCTACTTACGAACAGAAAATCGTGAGAGTCGTGTTCTTAAAAAAACTCTCACTTGATTTCACAGAAAGACCTCATGGGGAATCGAGGTTTCATTATTTAATTACAAATATACAACTATATTTAAACATTGAAACAACATTGTTGAAGTAATAAACTAACTTCATGCATTTTAGATGGACTACGATTAGAATTAGTTGTTTATTTAGGACAACAACTATGTTATTGCATCCGACGTGTCAAGTGGGAAGTTCGTCATGATTTTTCTTCTTCTGTTCTCTTGTCTAAAAAACTTCAGGACTACAAAAACTTAACTACCAATACATACAGAATAAGGAATATTATTAAGACAACACAACGTCCGTAGCCTCTTTTCTCTTTATCTTCAATGTCATAAACTAGCCCTATGATAGCTGCAAAAACAAAGAAGATGGGTATTAAAATTCCTAAACCATAAGGTATTGATTCAAGCTTTTCTTGGAATTCTCCAAAGCGCCCTGCTGCTTTTGAAGGCATGATGACCGCGAATAAGATTGAGCATAACCAAAATCGCTTGCCGGATAACAATATGAATTTATTCATAAAATGTATAAAGAGCAAAGACTCCCATAACTACAAAAGTTACAGGAGCCTTAAAGTTTATCGTAAGTCGCTTGAATTACTTCTTGTTCAAGTAGAGGTCTGCCTGAACGGCGCAAGCTACTGTACAACCTACCATGGGGTTGTTACCGATACCGAGGAAGCCCATCATTTCTACGTGAGCGGGCACTGAAGATGAACCAGCGAACTGTGCATCTGAGTGCATACGACCGAGTGTGTCAGTCATACCGTAAGAAGCGGGACCTGCTGCCATGTTATCGGGGTGAAGTGTACGACCAGTACCACCACCTGAAGCTACTGAGAAGTAGGGCTTACCAGCGAGTACGCGTTCCTTCTTGTAAGTACCTGCTACGGGGTGCTGGAAGCGTGTGGGGTTAGTAGAGTTACCAGTGATTGATACGTCTACG
>CALFGU010000144.1 GCA_937877685.1 uncultured Prevotella sp. | reverse complement strand
TCATACCCCCTCCCCGCCAAAGGCGGTACTCCCCCTATCTTAAGGGGAGAGCGCCATGCGGAATAATCCTACACTATTTATACCAAGTGAAAGCGAGATTGTTTACATCTGTTGAGTCGTTTTAACGGAAGTATCAAACTCTTCTCTCCCCTTAAGATAGGGGGAGTACCGCCCTTGGGCGGGGAGGGGGTATGATAGTCTTTACGGGTCAACTCATATATTATAACCACATTTTAAATATGAAGAAACAGCTCCTCCCCAGTTTGCTATTAGTTCTTGCGGGTTTCTCTCACACCCTCCCCTCTCTTGCCACGGACGAAGTGGAAACCTACGAGCGCAAAGTCGTTGTGGAAAAGGGCACGGCTACGTGGTGTCAATACTGTCCGCGCTCCATTGTTGGCTTCCGCACCATGTATGAAAAATATCCCGACAACTTTATCGGCATAGCGATACATGATGATGACATGTACTCACCCTCCTACATCTATTTGCTGTGGAGCATCAGCGGCGGACTCCCCAAGGCCATCATGAATCGCAAACATGAAATTGACCCTAACGAAACGGCGCTTGAGAATTATTATCAATCAGAAATCAACAAGGCTCGGGCGCGCATCTTAATGACTGCCACCTGGGAAGATGCCGAACAAACGAAGGTCATTGTGCAGACCACCACACGCTTTGCCCAAGACATGCAGGGATGTTTTCGCATTGCTTATGCAGTAACGGAAAACGGCGTGGGACCTTACGTACAAACGAATGCCTATTCAGGAGCAGGTTACCAAATGGGCGGATTTGAAAATGAGGGATCGTATGTAAGTATGCTTCACGACCATGTTGCGCGCAGCATTTCAAATCTCGTTGGCGAGCCTGGCAGTGTGCCTGAAAATCCCAAGGCACGTACGGATTACGAATATACCTATACGCTGACTCTCCCCGATAATTTGCAGAACAAGGAAAACATAGAAATCATCGTTATGCTCATTAATGAGATGACCGGTGAGATTGAAAATGCTGACGTCAAGAAATTCAGCGAAGTGCAAGCAGAAGGCACTACGGCAATTCAACAAATTACCTCCTCGACCGACGCTTCCACATATTATTATGACATTCACGGACGCGCCTATCAAAGCAAACCTACAACGAAAGGTATTTATATTTATAACGGTAAGAAAATTATTATTGGCCGCTAAAAAGGTTCACGCGGATTTTGCCCTGATTATTTTCTTTCACGCAAAGACGCAAAGAGACGCGAAGTTTTTACTCACACATTGCAGTCATGTGGCTACATATCTTTGCGATTCCCCCCACCGTTTGCATGATTCCCCTAAAAGGGGATAAGTCCTTTAGCCCAGGGCAACGCCCTGGGTGTTGTTGCAGTCAAGTTATACGCCCTGAATGGACAAAAGCAATTATATATGACTTCACGTAATGGTTTTTACTCTTTCAAAATAGCGGCCCCCGATAACATGCTTAAAATTCTATTACTTATTGTGCGCCGCAAGTGCCACTAAATTTCAAATCTGTTTCACTTTGTTTCGCGCTTCTGAGACAGAAAAAACCACGCTACGCAAATCGCGCAGCGTGGTTTCTTATTTGTGTTGAGTTCATCGAGGAACTCCAATGTTTCGTGCTGTTTAGTAAACAACCTTTTGACCATTCACGATGTACACACCCTTAGCCACCTGCTTGACTTGGCGACCTGAGAGGTCGTAAACCGCTTTGGGAACTTTCGATGTGGAAACGCCTGAAATGCCAGTCGCTCCGTTGCCTGTGTAAGTTACGACAACCTTACCGTTTTCAGCATCTACCGCCACTTCTGAAGTGTAGTTTTCAACTTCCTTCGCAGTTACGTCGGCAGCAGTGAGGAATGATGTTGAGATAAAGGAATCACCATTGGCATAATCCACACCTTCGAAGGTGAGGGCGCCTTCTTCGCAACCCAACACTTCAACGGCATATTCAAGAGTGTAAACGTTGGGGTTTTCAATAATCCACAATACAGAACCATGGTCACTCCATGTCCAGTTACGCACTGCCATGGTCGCTTCATTGGTAACGATACAAGCAAAATTCGTAGAACCTTCGCTGTAACCGCCACCGGCGTGGATACCAAACGTACCTGCATAATCACCTGTGTTTTCGCGAATACCGTCCAAGGCTGTCTTTGTTTCCGTAAACTTATAATCACGACCGCTACGTGTTACGTAGGCCTTTCTTTCGGGTTGATAGAGGTAATACTTACCGTTTTCTTCGATAATTTGCCAAACTACTGTTGCATCGAAAGGGTCAACTTCTTCTTGATAAATAGCCTTTACGCTTTCATTACCGGGAAGATTGTTGAAAGAAGCATTTGTTACACCGCGCAGACTCACATACTCATTCGTAATGCTGCTGTTAAAAGCCCAGTAACCTTCACCGCTCTTTGCAGAAAGCTGATAAAGCTTGTAGTTCTTCACTTCGTCGAGCGAAGCAATCTGCTTGCAGGACTGAGGACCTGCACTGTAAGTCACCACAATCACTCTGTCTTCAATGCTAATAGAAGCGCTACAACCATCTACGGCAATAGGTGCAACTTGGTCGGCAGAGAAGAACTGCGTTGCGCGAACGGTGCCACCGTCTAAGGTTTCGATGTTTGCATAAATCACACCGCCCTTGCCTTCAACGCCTACCACCTTCACGGTGTAGAGTTGTTCTTGCTGCATATCGCCCTTGATGCTCACTTGAGCGCCACGAATGTATTCCGCGGGGATTGTGTATGTGCCGTCTGCTGCAATTGCTGTGTAGGGAACGTTTACTTCAATCCAGTTGGGGTTACCATTATCGTCGAGTTGCTCAGATGCATTCACGTTGTAACCATACTTGAGCAAGAAACCATATTGCACGAAACCGGGAGCGGGAATGTCCTTTACCTTCAAGGGAGAAGCGTAGTTCAACACGTAACCCTGTAAAGGACTTTCGTCAGATGCAAGCACGATGTCACCATTGAGCTGAGACGCATTTACTGTTACTTGGTCGCCATGCACGTCGAGCATCACGTCAATATAACCACCACCGTCGGAAATGATTGTGTTGCCACCAGCGGGATTGATATTGTCCCAGTCAACCTTAAAGCGCATGCGATAGAAACCTTCGGGAGTGCCAGCAGGAACCGTAAACTTAGGCATAGGACTGCCAATCGTGTTACCATTTCCTGAAGTTGTACCGTCACTCTTACGCCAAGTGCCATTTACCTGAGCAGCGCTGTAACTTACGATTTCACTGCCTTCAGCGGGTGTGCCATCATCGTTTACGGCAAACTCAAACTTGCCGTCGTTGTTCCAGTCAACATACACGTAACCGCTCATCCAAGCGCCGGTGTAGTTAAATGTGGGCTGCACTTCCTCACCTGCCTTTGCTGAGAACACACCAAGAGTGGTGTTGTCTGAGTAAACCTTGCCACCAACTGAGGGAGAAGTGTAACTAACACCCGCAGCTGTAAGACCAACACTATTCAAATTGCGGTCAGTACGTGTCTTAGCCATGTCCTTGTCAAAAGTAAGGGCATACTTGTCTGTTGTGAAGCGCTTGTCAGGACTATTGTCTACAACGATTTCGTCAAAGTAGGCATACCAGTCTTGAGAATCAGCATGGGGTGAGCGTACGTCGGGAACAATTACCAAAGCGTAAATGTCGATACCGCTATTGGCATTCTCTTCCTTCGAATAAGAAAAGCCCTTGAAATTGACCACGATGTCCTGCCAGCCTTCCTTGGCCTTTACAGGCATATGGGTGATAGCCCAGAACTGTTCGTCTTCGCCAGTCTGCCAACTCCAATGGTTTTCCAAACGCTTGCCCAAGCCCATAACCAACATGCGCGAATCGGCAGGCTTATCCTTGAGGTAAGCCATTACGTGAATGTACTGCAATTGCTTGGTCACACGGATAGGTTCTTTCAAATCGATTCTGACACCGAATGCATTACCGCCGTGTCGGCTTCTCTGGAAAGCCACTACTTTGTTGGTTGCATTGGGAGCAATACCCAAAACTTGGTCTACACTCTTGTCCGGATTATCAGCCACACCGGCATTGCCTTTCAGAAGGCCCAAGCGGAAAGGACTTTCTTCCCATTGGTCGTAGACACTGATTTTTGCATAGTCATTGGTATCGAAAGTGATACTTGTCTGTGCAGAAGCAGTCATACCCATGAACGACAAGACTGCTGGTAATATGTATTTCTTCTTTATCATAGGATCAATATACGCTCAAGTTAGACAATAAAGGACAGGCTCTACTATCAAGGATACTGATGCGGAGCTTCTTTGCCTGATATCCGTCACCATAGCTATCCGAAGTGCTTCCGTTCAACGGGATGATTCGCTTGTAGCCTACCGTTGTGGTTTCCATTGCCGGGCAA
>CALFGU010000143.1 GCA_937877685.1 uncultured Prevotella sp. | reverse complement strand
TCTTATCTTCTACCATGTGACCGAGTTTCAACATGTAAGTAACACCTACAGTTGCCTTCTGGTCGAAGGGATCACCTGTTGCACCATCGTAAAGCTGAGTAGAACAGTAGCGGGGGAGACCGGCCTTGTCAGTCCATTCGCAGAGGTCAGAGAGCTTTGCTCCGTCGAAGATAGGAGTAGCAAACTTAACGCCCAACTTCTTACCGGCAGCACCGAGTACGGCTTCAAACACCTGACCAAGGTTCATACGTGAAGGCACACCAAGGGGATTGAGCACGATATCTACGGGAGTACCATCTTCGAGGAATGGCATGTCTTCCTGACGAACAATCTTAGATACGATACCCTTGTTACCGTGACGACCTGCCATCTTATCACCTACGCCAATCTTACGCTTCTTAGCGATGTAAACCTTAGCGAGCTGGAGAATACCTGAGGGAAGTTCATCACCGATAGTGATTGCAAACTTTTCGCGCTTGAGCTTCGCGTCAAACTCGTTGTACTTCTTCAAGTAATTAATAACGAGTTGGCGGATAAGACGGTTGGTGCGTTCGTCATCAGTCCAATTGCTGAGCTGAACAGAAGTGTAGTCCAAAGAAACGAGGAGTGACTTGCCGAACTTAGCACCTTCTGCGATAACTTCTGCACCGATGTTATCCTTCACGCCGAGACTTGTGTAACCCTTAGTCAACTTCAAGAGCTTTTCTACCATCACCATCTTGAGTTCTTCAGTGTCCTGCTTGAACTTTTCATCAATCTGAGTGAGGGTAATCTTATCTTGGTTCTTAGAAGCACGAGTCTTCTGAGCACGAGAATAGAGACGCTTGTTGATAACGATACCTGAGAGAGAGGGATTAGCCTTCAATGAAGCATCCTTCACGTCACCAGCCTTGTCACCAAAGATGGCACGGAGCAACTTTTCTTCAGGTGTAGGATCACTTTCACCCTTAGGCGTGATCTTACCGATCATGATGTCACCAGGAGTGATGCGCGCACCGATACGAACGATACCGTTTTCATCAAGGTCCTTAGTTGCATCTTCACCTACGTTGGGGATATCATTCGTAAGCGTTTCTTCACCACGCTTAGTTTCACGAACTTCAAGAGAATATTCGTCAACGTGAACTGAAGTAAGGAGGTCATCACGAACTACGCGTTCGTTGAGCACAATAGCATCTTCATAGTTGTAACCCTTCCAAGGCATGTAAGCAACAAGGAGGTTGCGACCGAGTGCCAACTCTCCGTCTTCAGTAGCATAACCTTCTGTAAGAATCTGACCAGCTTCGACACGCTGTCCCTTATCACAGATAGGACGGAGGTCGATAGTCATGTTCTGGTTCGTACGACGGAACTTGGGAATGATATACTCCTTAACATTAGATTCGAAGGAAACGAACTCTTCGTCTTCCGTGCGGTCGTATGCTACAATGATGCGTTCAGCATCTACATATTCAATAACACCAGTACCTTCCGCAGTAATCATTGTGCGTGAGTTTTCACACACCTGGCGTTCGATACCTGTACCTACGATAGGCGCTTCAGAACGAATGAGGGGAACTGCCTGACGCATCATGTTAGATCCCATCAATGCACGGTGAGCATCGTCGTGTTCCAAGAAGGGAATGAGCGAAGCTGCGATTGAAGCAATCTGCTGAGGTGCTACGTCCATGAGTTCTACGTTCTCAGGAGTTACAACGGGATAGTCAGCATCCTGACGGCACTTAACCTTGGGAAGAATGAAACCACCTTCGTCGTTCAAAGGAGCATTACCCTGACCGATAATCTTGCCTTCTTCTTCTTCTGCACTGAGATAAACAACACCATCGTTATCGAGGTTTACCTTCGCACCTTCTACCTTACGATAGGGAGTTTCAATGAAACCAAGTTCGTTAATCTTTGCATAAACGCAGAGTGAAGAAATCAAACCGATGTTAGGACCTTCAGGAGATTCGATAGGACAGAGACGACCATAGTGAGTATAGTGTACGTCACGCACTTCGAAACCTGCACGTTCACGAGAAAGACCACCAGGACCGAGTGCTGAAAGACGACGTTTGTGAGTTACTTCAGCAAGGGGGTTCGTCTGGTCCATGAACTGTGAAAGAGCATTCGTACCGAAGAATGAATTGATAACACTAGAAATAGTCTTCGCGTTAATCAAATCCATAGGAGTGAACACTTCATTATCACGTACATTCATGCGTTCACGAATCGTACGACTCATACGTGCCAAACCTACAGCAAATTGGTTTGAAAGTTGTTCACCAACTGTACGCACACGGCGGTTACTCAAGTGGTCAATATCATCTACATCAGCCTTAGAGTTGATCAACTCTACGAGGTACTTGATGATTTCGATAATATCTTCCTTTGTCAATACGCGCACGTCCATATCAGTAGTAAGGTTCAACTTACGGTTGATACGGTAACGACCAACTTCTCCGAGGTCATAACGTTTGTCTGAGAAGAAAAGGTTGTTAATAACTTCCTTCGCACTTGCTTCATCTGCAGGGTCAGCGTTGCGCAACTGACGGTAGATGTAGAGAACAGCTTCCTTTTCAGAGTTTGAAGAGTCCTTCTGAAGGGTATTGAAGATAATAGAGAAGTCTGTTGAAGCGCCTTCTTCCTTGTGCACGAGAATCGTAGAAACGCCTGCATCAAGGATATCTTCCATATTGTCTTCAGTGATAACTGTTTCACGATCGAAGATAACTTCGTTACGTTCGATAGAAACAACTTCACCAGTGTCTTCATCAACAAAGTCTTCCACCCAGCTCTTCAACACACGTGCAGCGAGTTTTCTGCCAAGAACCTTCTTAAGTGAAGTCTTGTTTACCTTAACTTCTTCTGCAAGGTCAAAAATCTGGAGGATGTCCTTATCTGTTTCAAAACCAATGGCACGGAGCAACGTTGTTACGGGCAACTTCTTCTTACGGTCGATGTAAGCATACATCACGTTATTGATATCCGTAGCAAATTCAATCCATGAACCCTTGAAAGGAATGATACGTGCAGAATATAACTGCGAACCATTCGCGTGAACGTTAGAACCGAAGAACACGCCAGGTGAACGGTGTAACTGTGAAACAATTACACGTTCTGCACCATTGATAACAAACGTACCATTAGCTGTCATGTAAGGAATCTGACCAAGGAACACGTCTTGAACGACTGTGTCAAAATCTTCGTGATCAGGGTCCGTACAGTACAATTTTAACTTGGCCTTCAAAGGCACACTGTAAGTAAGTCCTCTTTCCAAGCACTCGTCAATTGTGTAACGAGGTGCATCAATGTAGTAGTCGAGGAATTCGAGTACGAAGTTGTTGCGCGTGTCTGCAATAGGGAAATTCTCAGCAAACACCTTATAAAGTCCGTCATTTTTACGGAGTTCAGAGGGTGTATCAAGCTGCAAGAAATCCTGGAAAGATTTCAACTGCACATCCAAGAAATCTGGATAAGGCATCGGATTCTTTACAGACGCAAAGTTAACGCGTTGATTAATAACTCTTGAAGACATAATATGTAAATCAAAATTTGTAGTGTTATCTAGAACAGTTAGAGAACATAGAACGACTAGATAATATAGAATGAAAAGAATTTATAGTACGTCTAGGGAATCTAAACCTCTATAATTCCCAGAAATTCAACACTCTAGAAACTTCTATAAAGTATAAACTATCTGGATGACAACTACTAATATTTATTAGACACAAAAAGGTTAAGAACCCCCTACCAGAGGATTCTTAACCATTACCCTATAGGGAAATGTGATTAAGCGATTTCCACTTCAGCACCAGCTTCTTCGAGAGCCTTCTTGAGTGCTTCAGCTTCTTCCTTACCTACACCTTCCTTAAGCTTAGCGGGACAACCGTCAACAGCGTCCTTTGCTTCCTTAAGACCGAGACCACAAGCTTCCTTCACTGCCTTAACAACCTGGAGCTTAGCTGCACCAGCGCTCTTGAGGATTACGTCGAAAGAAGTCTTTTCTTCTGCAGCAGCAGCACCACCTTCAGCAGCAACTACAACAGCAGCAGCAGCGGGTTCGATTCCGTACTCTTCCTTGAGGTAAGTAGCCAATTCGTTAACTTCCTTTACAGTCAAATTTACCAATTCTTCTGCAATAGCTTTGATATCTGCCATTTTGATAAAATATTTTTTTGTTTTTAAATCTAATTACTGTTACGACACTCGTGCCAGGAACATATTATTAAGCGGCGCAAGCATCATGATGGAGCTTATTATCCTGCAGCACCTTCTTCCTTGTCGAAGCGAGCTTCGAGACCAGAGAGAATGTTGCGGAGGGGAGACTGGAGGAGACCGATGATATCGCCGATAACTTCGTTCTTGCTCTTAATAGCGCAAAGAGTAGCGAGGTGTTCAGCACCAACGTAGAATCCTTCTTCAGCATAAGCACCCTTGAGTGCAGGAATACCTTCCTTACCGAACTCCTTAATGAGCTTCGCAGGAGCGTTAGCAACATTAGAGAAGAACAATGCTGTTGTACCCTTGAGGCAAGGCTTGAGAGCAGAGTAATCTACTTCAGCCTGATCAAATGCCTTTTCGAGAAGAGTATTCTTAGCAACAATCATCTTCACGTCAGAAGCAAAACACTTACGACGGAGGTTGCTTGTTGTTTCAGCATTCAAACCAGTTACATCTACAATGTAGAAGTGAGCGTATTCCTTGAGTTTTTCACCGAGCTGTTCGATGATGATAGCTTTATCTTCCTTTCTCATAATAGTCTACTAAATTAATTTTCTTCAATAGTCTTGGGGTCAACCTTGACACCACGGCTCATAGTAGAAGAAAGATAAATACTCTTAATATAGGTACCCTTAGCAGCAGAAGGCTTGAGCTTATTGATTGTAGCAATAAATTCCTTCACGTTACCTACCATCTTTTCAGTATCGAAAGATACCTTACCGATTGCAGCGTGAACGATACCAGCCTTGTCTACCTTGAAGTCGATCTTACCCTGCTTTACTTCACGTACAGCCTTGGCAACATCCATTGTTACAGTACCACTCTTGGGGTTAGGCATCAAACCACGGGGACCGAGAACGCGACCGAGCGCACCGAGCTTACCCATGATAGCAGGCATAGTGATGATAACATCAATGTCTGTCCAGCCACCCTTAATCTTCTCGATATATTCATCGAGACCTACATAGTCAGCACCAGCTTCCTTTGCAGCAGCTTCAGCATCGGGAGTACAGAGGCAGAGCACACGTACAGTCTTACCAGTACCGTGGGGAAGTGAAACAACACCACGAACCATCTGGTTAGCCTTACGAGGGTCAACGCCCAAGCGTACGTCGATATCGAAAGAAGCGTCAAACTTAGTTGTTGTAATCTCCTTAACGAGAGCACAAGCTTCCTTCAATGAATAAGCCTTCCCTGCTTCAATCTTGTCTGCAACCAACTTTTGGTTCTTAGTAAGTTTACTCATTGTTGTTCTAAAATTGAAGTGTTAAATAAATTAAGCGGGGAAGTCTCCCTTAACTGTGATACCCATAGAACGTGCAGTTCCAGCAACGAGGCGCATAGCGCTTTCGATAGTAAAGCAGTTCAAGTCAGGCATCTTATCTTCTGCAATAGCCTTAACCTGATCCCAAGTAATTTCAGCGATCTTATTACGGTTGGGCTGTGCAGAACCACTCTTCTGCTTAGTAGCTTCAAGCAATTGAATAGCCACAGGAGGAGTCTTAACTACGAAAGTGAAAGACTTGTCATTGTAATAAGTAATGACAACAGGAAGTACCTTACCTGCCTTTTCCTGAGTTCTGGCATTGAACTGCTTGCAGAAATCCATAATATTAATACCCTTAGAACCAAGAGCGGGACCTACGGGAGGAGAAGGATTTGCAGCGCCACCTTTAATCTGTAATTTGATTAATCCAGCAACTTCTTTAGCCATTTTCTTCTAAATGATTTAAAAATTAGTATGGAAAGAATATCGCCACCTGCGTAACATTCAGGTTATTATTCTTTCTCAACTTGAGTAAAACTAAGGTCAAGAGGAGTGTTACGTCCGAAGACCTTAACGGCAACCGTCAGTTTACGTTTTTCTGTATTTACTTCTTCAATAACTCCAGAGAAACCACTAAACGGACCGTCAGTAACCTTAACGGCTTCGCCCACAGCATAAGGAATTTCGACTTCAAGGTCATCAACCGTTTCGTCAACCTTTCCTAAAATACGATTCACTTCGCTTTCATGAAGCGGAGTGGGATTGTCAAGCCCACCTAAGAAACCTAATACATTAGGTGTAAATCTCAGGTCGTGAGCAATCTCGCCGACTAATTCAGCTAAGACCAAGACATATCCCGGCAGATAAATTCTCTCCTTCACAACACGTTTCCCGTTGCGAACTTGAACAACCTTTTCTGTCGGAATCAATACCTCAGTAACATGTCCACCAAGACGTCCGTTTTTAATTTCAGCGTCGATGTATTCTTTGACCTTAGCTTCTTTTCCACTTACGGCACGCAGGACGTACCATTTTTTTTCAACTCCAGCCATAGAAAAACATGTTGTTAAGCACCATAGATGAACTTCATCACGGCTTCTATAATCGTATCTGCTGCGAAAACCATAAGCGCGATGACAATGGAAGCGAATAAAACGACAATCGCGCTACGAGTTAATTCAGCACGTGAAGGCCACGTAGTTTTATGTACGAGTTCTTCGTAAGAATCTTTGAAAGATGAAACAATCTTCAGCATATCTATTTTTATTTTAGCACGGGAAGAGAGGCTCGAACTCCCGACACCCGGTTTTGGAGACCGGTG
>CALFGU010000142.1 GCA_937877685.1 uncultured Prevotella sp. | reverse complement strand
ACGTTAAGAGGTTCTGAGGTTATGAACGTTAAGAGGTTCTGAGGTTATGAACGTTAAGAGGTTCTGAGGTTATGAACGTTAAGAGGTTCTGAGGTTATGAACGTTCACTCGGTCTGCATAGTTACTTCAGAACCCCCTCAGGACCTCAGAACATTCTGAACCTATATTCTGAGGTTAAGAGGTTAAGAGGTAACTTCATTATAGCGTGTTCCTTTGTATTCAGTATTTTTAAGGGATTGGATGAATGAATTTATAGAAGAACTTAATCGTATACAGTCATTGTATAATTCGCTATATGTTTCATTATCAATAAATCCAACATTGTGAGCACGAATGATTTGACTTCTTGTTTCACCAGCAGAACCCTTTGCTATATAAAGAAAGTTTTTAAATTCTTTATTCCCTTGTCGTTCAAATCCCTCAGCTATATTATCCATGATTGAACCACTTGAAGAACGTATCTGTTGAACGAATCGAGTATCATACTTAAACTCACCTATCTTTGTTATTCCATAAATCTTAAGACACAATTCATTCGCCATTTGCCAGATTCGTAAATCTTCAAAATTATTTACTTTCATATGTAAAGGGAATATTAAAGGTTTTGAAGTTAAGAGGGTAAGAAGTTCTGAGGTTAAGAGGTTAAGAGGTTAAGAGGTTCTGAGGTTAAGAGGAACATAGTCCGCAGGCACTTCAGAACGTCAGAACATCAGAACGTCAGAACATCAGAACGTCAGAACATCTGAACTTCATAACACCCGAACGTCAGAACGTCAGAACGTCAGAACATCAACACTCACTTCTTATCGTACTGTTCATACACAGAGTTTTTGGAAATGAACTCGGGGACGATTTGTTTCATGTACTTCACCATCTCGGGGATTTCTACGATGCGACTGAGATGCTCGAGTTTAGAGACGGCTTCGCAAGCGTCTTCGTAATTGTACTCACGCACCTTGGCGATATGGATACGCTGGTGATCGGTGGGGATGGTGTTTTCCGCGTTTGAAAGGACTTCTTCGTAGAGCTTTTCTCCGGGGCGCAATCCTGTGTATTCGATATTAATATCCTTGCCTTCTACGAGTCCTGCAAGAGAAATCATGCGCTTGGCTAAATCGGCTATCTTTACGCTCTCACCCATATCGAAGACGAAAATTTGGTTGCCGTCAGTCATCGTTGCTGCTTCCATCACCAGGCGACAAGCTTCGGGGATGGTCATAAAGAAACGCGTAATTTCGGGGTGTGTTACCGTAATTGGACCGCCCTTTGTTATCTGTTCGCGGAAGCGAGGAATTACAGAACCATTAGAACCGAGGACATTACCAAAGCGAGTGGTAACGAACTTTGTCTTACCAGGCGTCTTACCTTGCTCCATACTGAGGCCGAGACTCTGCACATAAATTTCCGCCAAACGCTTGGTGCAACCCATGATATTTGTGGGATTTACAGCCTTGTCCGTGCTCACCATTACCATCTTCTCCACGTCATACTTCAAGCAAAAATCCGCCACATTACGCGAACCATAGACATTTACCAACACGGCTTCACAGGGATTGTCTTCCATTAAGGGCACATGCTTATAGGCTGCCGCATGGAACACTACTTGTGGGCGGTGCGTGCGGAACGCATAATCAAGACGCTGAGGTTGACGCACGTCACCTATCATGGGAACAAAATTCAAATTTGGGAAGCGCTCTTCAAACTCTAAGCGTACGTTGTGCATAGGCGTTTCGGCATTGTCAAACATCACCAATTTCTTAATACCAAAAGTAGCCAACTGACGACACAATTCTGAACCGATACTTCCTGCAGCTCCAGTCACCATCACAACTTTATCCGCAAAGTTCTTCTTGATTACTTCCATATTAATCTTGATTTCTTCACGACCAAGGAGGTCCTCAATCTTTACCTCACGAATCATCGTACGTTCTGCCGAACGGGGTTTGCCATATTCGTCCATCGGAGGGGTAATCAAGAACTTTATGCCAAGTTCCATACCATAAGCAATCAAACGTTCACGCTCAGCAGAAGCACTATGCTGGGTGGGGAAGATAATCGCATCAATATCCCATTTTCTGCAGATTTCTCTCACTTCTTCAACTGAACTAAAGGTGTTGCAAGGTAAATTCTGTAGCGTAAAGACATTATGCTTCTTCGCATAAGTTAAGAACCCCTTAATACGATATGCAGAGGAGGTCTTGAAGCGCATTGCCAGTGACACAGACTTTTCTTCACTTCCGTAAACCAATACATTCAGCGTTTGATTGTTATACGACAAGTTTAACTTTAGAAAATCATATACACAGATCATCAAGACGCGTACAACCATCAACAGTCCAAACGTGAAAATCAAGTCCACAAATAGCATATGTAACCCGACTCGCAACGAGGGGAAATACACTTGAAATAACAATTCTGCTGCAACTGTAACACACAGAGATTTTCCAACAACTGCAACAAAAATACGTGCCAAGTCGCGCAAGGTGGAGTGTCGAATAATGGTGCGATTTGTAGATGACAACTTAAAGCACAACAAAGACGACAAAAATGCTATCATCAACCAGCATACCAACAATGTTGAATCGGTAGTCCATTTACCCATAAAGGCTACAACCAACAAAGTAAAGAACGACGCAGTCATTGAACAAACCACATCAATCAGCAAAATCAACCAAGGACTTAAGTAACGCTTGGGGAATAATTTTTTCTTGAGGTTAGATAACATAGCTGTATTTCTTTAATTTTTAGTTAGCAAATTTTCCCTTTGTTGCTTCGCATAGGGGCACAACAAAGAGCCCGACCTATACAGTCGGAACAGAGTTCTTCCACTACAGATAAGAGATTCTTAGATACAATTCACCCTCTTAGAGCATGACGTAACTTACGCATTTACAATTAGTTACACGTACATCCATAGGGGGGGGGTATTCTTTCTAAAAGCCACCGATTCGCCCTATTAACAATTTCTAACATAAGTTACCTTGCAAAGGTATATAATATTTATATATAGAACAAACTATTTTGAAGAAAAAAGTAAGAGTTGAACGATGAACGGGGAAAAGGGAATGGTGAAAGGGGAACGATGAACGGTGAACGATGAAAGGGGAGAGATGAAAGGGGAAAGATTCCACAGATTTCTCGTCCTGCACCGTGTTGTACTCAATAGGTACGAATAATATAGACGTTATTAACGCTCCGCACGGCAGTTGTACTCTGTATTGGGCGTTCCCCTTCGCTGGTGGATATATCCCTTTCAGGGGAAACAACACCCCGCAAGGCCGGTTGTACTCTGTACTCTGTTATCTGTACTCTATCAACTATCCTGCATAGTCAACAGTAAAATCTGTGAAATCACGTTGATTATTAAAAAGTCAACTGATTAAACGGATGAAACAGATTCCCTGTGGACTGTATAGCAAAAATAGTATAATCGTGTAATCCATTGATAAAAAATACGTGTAGATCCCTGTGATACGCTGGAAACAGAAAATCAACGTGATTACACTCACAGATACATTGCGGAGTGTGTAGCCTCCACGTATCGCAAGTATCACGAGTAAAAAACAGTATAATCGTGTAATCAGTTGATAAAAAAAATACGTGTAGATCCCTGTGATACGCTGGAGACAGAAAATCAACGTGATTACACTCCACAGATGCCTTGCGGGGAGTTTAGTCTCCACGTATCGCGAGTATCACGAGTAAAAACAAGTATAATTTCCTTTAGATTTGCAAATGAAAAAAATAAGCGATTAAGTGCTTATCTTTGTAAAA
>CALFGU010000141.1 GCA_937877685.1 uncultured Prevotella sp. | reverse complement strand
ATCAGTTGTACTCTGTACTCTGTCAGTTGTACTCTATAAAAGCATTTTCAGCGCCTGCTTGATAATCTGCTCCACGGTGAGCGAGGGAGTTCCTTTAACGAGTTGGAGCACTACCTTTTGCGTAGGTGCAGGAGAGAAACCGAGCATGGTGAGAGCCGCAACGGCTTCTTTCACTACTTCGTTGTCGATAGACTGTTGAGCGTTTACCGTTGTCTGTTGTCCTCCCGCGGTCATGTCGATTGAAATCTTATCCTTCAACTCTACAATAATGCGTTGTGCCGCTTTCGGCCCAATGCCTTTCACACTTTTCAGCATGTTTGCTTGCTCATTGCTGATAATGTTGGCAAGTTCTGCGGGAGAGTAGGCAGAAAGGATGGTGCGTGCGGTTTGTCCGCCCACCCCAGAGATAGAGATGAGGAGTTCGAAGATTTCGCGTTCGCGCTTTGTGGCAAATCCGAACAGTTGGTAGGCATCTTCGCGGATTGACTCGTAGGCATAGAGTCGTGCTTCATTCTTGCCTTGAAGTGCGCTATAGGTGTTGAGCGAAATAGCTAACTTATATCCCACACCATTCGCCTCCAAAACCGCTTCGGTTGGAGTCAGTTCATCAATTATTCCGCGGATGTATTCAATCATTTCTTTTAGGTTATGAGTTTTTTAGGTTATGAGGTTTTGAGAACCTCCCGGATGGTGCTCTACCCCTGTTTCTAGGGGGAAGATGAGCGTAGCGAAATCAATTGGGACCGCATAGCGGTGAGGGGGTGCAGATTACAAGCGAGAAGAAATTATTATAAATCCTCCATCCTTTTATCTTTTGGGGTGGGAGGTGTGTTCTTTTTCTCCCTCTTTGCTAAAGAGAGAGTAATCAGTCCGTTGTTAGTCGTACGCTATTCCTAATCTAAACGGCAAATTTACACATTTATTATAAAAGCAAAGCGTTGTCTTTAGGTTTTATTCGCTGAATCCTTCCTATGTGTGGTGTCGCGATGTTTTTAACACACAAAGTTTGTTGGAGCAAAAAGGAATGCGTATCTTTGTGATTAAGAATAGAAATGAAAATATTTTTCCGCGATGAAAACATTTAGAATTGAGGCGCTTATTATTGCTGTTGCCCTCGTAATTACAAGTGTGTTTGTTAGCAATGGTCTGAACAAAATTGGTACAGAAGACCGCATTGTGCAAGTTCGCGGTTTGTCAGAGCGCGAAGTGGCGGCAGACCATGTGATTTGGCCAGTTGTGTATAAAACTACGGGGAATAATCTCTCCACAATTTATGCCGATGTGAAGCGTGCGAATGAAGGTATCGCCGCTTTCTTGATGAAGCATGGCATTAAGAAAGAAGAGATTAGCGAATCCAATCTTCAGATTGTGGATAAGCATGCTGAGCGTTACGTATCTACTTATGATGGTGACCGTTATATGGTGACTTCGGTGATAACCGTAGCGACAAATCAGGTTGACTTGGTGCGTCAGTTGTTAACGCAAGTTGGTGAGTTGCTAAAGGAGGGTATCGCCATTTCTGCGGGAGATTATGGCACGAGTATTCAGTATGAGTTTACGAGTCTCAATAAGATTAAACCCGCAATGATTGAAGAGGCTACGCGCAACGCCCGTGAGGCTGCTGAAAAGTTTGCCGCCGATTCGGAAAGCAAACTCGGCAAAATCCAAACGGCGCATCAGGGTGTCTTCTCCATTGATGACCGTGACATGTACACACCCCATATTAAGAATGTGCGCGTTGTGACCTCGGTGAATTATTATTTGGAGGAATAGAAATTGAAAATGAGAAAGCAGAAAGGAGAAAGGAGAAAGACTATGCGGGGCTTTATCGCGCCAGCAACTTTCTCCTTTCTCCTTTTTCCTTTCTCCTTTTCATAAAAATAACTACCTTTGCACAGATTAATAAAAATAAACTCACTATATATGGCACAGAAACCATCTATACCAAAAGGTACACGAGACTTTGGCTTCGTTGAAATGGCGAAGCGCAATTATATTTTCAACACTATCCGTGATGTATATGCTCTTTACGGTTTTCGTCAGATTGAAACCCCTGCGATGGAAAACCTCTCCACACTTATGGGTAAGTATGGCGAAGAAGGCGATAAATTGCTCTTCAAGATTTTGAATTCGGGCGATTTTAAGAATGCCGTACCCACTGCTGATTACGATGAATGCACTGCTGCGCAACTCGCTTCGCGTTTTTGCGAAAAGGGCTTGCGTTATGACCTCACCGTTCCCTTTGCGCGTTACGTTGTTCAGCATCGTGAGGAACTCCAAATGCCTTTTAAGCGCTATCAAATCCAACCCGTGTGGCGCGCTGACCGTCCGCAGAAGGGACGCTACCGCGAGTTTTATCAGTGTGACGCCGACGTAGTGGGTTCTGACTCTCTTCTTAACGAGGTGGAGTTGATGCAGATTGTCGATGAGGTGTTTAGTCGCTTCGGCATCCGTGTGTGCATCAAGATTAACAATCGTAAACTCCTCACAGGTATTGCTGAGATTATCGGTGCGGCAGATCGCATTGTGGATATCACGGTGGCGATTGACAAGTTGGATAAGATTGGTTTGGAGAATGTAAATAAGGAACTCCTTGAGGGAGGTCTTTCTGCTGAACAGGTAGAAAAACTTCAGCCCATCATTCTTCTTGAAGGCTCTAACGAAGAAAAACTCGACACCATGCGTCAGGTGCTTGTCGCAAGCGAAGTTGGCGTGAAGGGTGTGGAAGAAGTGGCATTCGTGCTCGAAGCCTTGAAGCAGAGCGACTTGAAGAATGCTATTGAACTCGACCTTACGCTTGCGCGTGGCTTGAACTATTACACGGGTTGCATTTTCGAAGTGAAGGCTCTCGATGTTCAAATCGGTTCTATCACGGGCGGAGGTCGCTATGACAATCTTACGGGCATCTTTGGTCTTCCCGGTCTTTCGGGTGTGGGCATTTCCTTCGGTGCTGACCGTATTTACGACGTGCTCAATCAGTTGGAACTTTACCCCGCAGAAACAGCAACTGGCGCAACCCTCCTCTTTATCAACTTTGGCGAAGCAGAAGCAAAATATTGTCTCCGTCTTGCGGCAGCAGCACGCCGTGCGGGTATTCCCACAGAGGTGTATCCCGACGCCGTAAAGATGAAGAAGCAAATGAGTTACGCCAACCAGCAACAAGTGCCCTACGTGGCGCTCGTGGGTGAAACTGAAATGGCGGAAGGCACCATTGCGCTTAAAAACATGGTGACAGGCGAACAGACAAAATGCACTATCGAAGAAGCGATTGCCGTAATCACAAACGCATAGTTCTTATTGTGAAAATTATCTCTGACTTAGGAAAAATTAACTCACTTATAGTTTTAACTAAGTCAGAGATAATTTTTCGTTTTAAAGCAATGGTGGCAACTTTTAACGGTATGGAACTGTCTAAAATGCTCTTTATGGACTCTTTTCTTTAACTTTCGTTAAATAATTTCTTTATCCCTTGCCGTATAATGCAAAAAGGTGTACCTTTGACGTCAAATCAATTATCTACTTAAAATCTAACTGACTATGGCTATTGAAAAGACCCTCGTACTTTTGAAACCCTGCACTGTGCAGCGCGGATTGATTGGTGAAATTACTTCTATCTTCGAAAAGAAAGGTTTGAAGATTTGCGCGATGAAGATGATGTGGCTCACAGATGAGTTGCTCTCTGAACACTATGCACACCTTAGCGAAAAGCCTTTCTTCCAGCGCGTGAAGGATGCGATGATGACAGCTCCCGTTGTGGCACTCGCTCTTGAAGGTGTGGATGCTATTGCTGCTGTTCGCGCTCTTGCTGGCCCTACTAACGGACGTAATGCTGCGCCTGGCACAATCCGTGGTTCTTATTGCGTAAGTTTCCAGGAAAACATCGTGCATGCAAGTGACGGTCCTGAAACTGCAGAGATTGAACTCAAGCGTTTCTTCAAACCCGAGGAAATTTTGGAATGGGACAACGTTATTTTCCCCTTCCTCTATGCTAATGACGAATTCTAAACAACCCTTTATTGGGTAATCCTCCCGCAGAAATTCTCCTGCGGGATTTTTTTATTATTACATAAAACGCATCTCAACCTTTTTTGCTACCTTTGCAACAAACCTCAATATTCAATTGATTTATGGCATACAATCCCAATAAGGAACTCAAACTCTATTACTCCATCAGTGAAGTGGCAGCGGAATTTGACGTTGCTGAAACCTTGTTGCGCTTCTGGGAAAAGGAGTTTCCGCAGATTGCCCCTAAAAAGTCGGGGCGAAATGTGCGTCAATACACCAAGGAAGATATTGAGCAAATTCGTATTATCTACAACCTCGTTAAGGTGCGTGGACTTAAAATTTCTGCTGCACGCGACTTGCTTAAGAAAAACAAGGAGGGCGTAGGCAATGCTTCGGAAGTTATTGACCGTCTGCAAGCCATCAAGGCGGAACTGCAGGCAATCAGAGCAGAACTCGGTAGTTAGAACTTCTAGGAGAGTTGATTTTTAGTTGCATTGACTTCTTCGGTCGGGGCGCTGTCTGTCCCAACTTTAAGTGATGCAGGTGGGCAAGACTATTTGTGCAAACTAAATCTCCCTTCCCCATTCTCCTTTCCTTCTTCCCCATTCACCCTTTCCTCTTTCCCCCTTTTTTATGATTGGCAGAATTCATTCCATAGAAAGTTTCGGGACTGTTGATGGTCCTGGAATTCGCTTTATAGCGTTTCTTCAAGGTTGTCCAATGCGTTGTCAGTATTGTCACAACCCAGATACGTGGGATCCGCAACGTAAGTGTCAGTATGAACTTACGCCCGAGGAACTCCTGGCTGAGGTGAAGCGTTATAAAAACTTCATCAAGTCGGGTGGGGTGACTTGTACGGGTGGTGAACCACTGATGCAGGCGCCTTTCGTTGAGGCTTTCTTCCGCCTTTGTCGTGAAGCGGGTTTCCACACTGCGCTTGACACTTCAGGTGTAGTGTTTACGGATGCCGCAAAGCGTGCTGTGCAAGAGGCAGACCTCGTTATGCTTGATGTGAAAACCACTGATGATGAATTACATCCCGTCCTGACGGGTGTGTTACGCAAAAATAATGCCGCCTTCATGGATTATCTTCAGGAAATTGGCAAGACAACTTGGGTGCGTCACGTTATAGTGCCCGGAGTAAATGATGATGATGCGCATTTGCAACAAGTGGCGGATTATGTGAAGCAGTTCAGTGTGGTGGAGCGTGTAGAACTCCTGCCTTATCACATCATGGGTACTTACAAGTACGAAGAACTCGGAATGAAATATCCCCTCGAAGGTGTAGCGCCTCTTTCGCAAGAGCGACTACAGCGTGCTCGCGAAATTTTCCGAGCAACGGTTGCTTGCGAGGTGGTGTAAGGTTTGTCTTTGTGTTTGCGTGTTCTTTGCTTAAGTCTGTTTTGATTGTTGGGGCATGATGATGCCCGTAGTTTCTAAATATATGAAAATAGCAGTTCCTACAAAAGACGGTTGCGTGGACAACCACTTTGGTCATTGCGACCATTACACAATATATAATATAGATAACAAGCAGATTCTTGATGTAGTCGAACATCCTTCCCCTCAAGGATGCGGTTGTAAGTCTGGTATTGCTGTTGAACTTCGCCAAATGGGAGTTGAAGTAATGCTGGCGGGAAGTATGGGTGAAGGTGCCTTTCAGAAATTATCTGCAGAGGGCATAAAAGTCATTCGTGGATGCAGTGGAGATGTAAATGCTGTAGTCAAAGGTTATCTTACAGGTTTTATTTTGGATAGTGGAGTAGGGTGTGATCACCATGAATGTGGTCACCATTAACTTTTGCTCGTAAATGTAAATTTGTTATCACGGATATTGTCTTGTAATTTCCTTGATTTGGGACCTCTTCGCCGCGACATTGTCGTGGCGTTGTTTTTGGAGTTAATCTGTGATTTTGTAATCTCATAGCGACAAAACAAAGGTTTAAAACTCCCCATCGAAAGAAAAAATAACTTTTTTGTGAAAAAATATTTAGATTTTCTTGTTCAATCCAAAATCCCGCCGTACTTTTGCACTCGCTGACTCACTCAAAAACGAGACGGCAATTAAAAACGATCTTTGAAAGATTTTCATAAACTTTTTGTAGAGAAGTACAAGAAACAAAC
>CALFGU010000140.1 GCA_937877685.1 uncultured Prevotella sp. | reverse complement strand
GTCACCGTTAACCGTTCACCATTCACCTTTAACCGTTCACCATTCACCTTTCACCGTTCCTCGTTCACCTTTCACCCTTTACCTCATCACCTTCCGCGTCTGCACATATCCGTTAGAATAAGTGGTGCGTTGGAGGTAGAAGCCCGACTGTGGTTGCGAAATTTGCTGACCGCTCAAATTGAAATAACTCACCTTCACGGGAGTGACACCCACTAACGGCATGACGGCAGTTGAAGCATCGGAGTGGAGCACATAAGGTTCGTGATGACTGCCCACTAACCTAAGAGGCACGAATGTCAGGCGCTCACTCATCCGGATTTCCTCACCCGCTGCATTGAGCAACGCGAAGCGAATTTCATCATTCGCCGTTCCGTGAACATTGATATAGAACTTACCGTCCACAACTTCCGAAACGCCACGACAGGTTTCACCACAGAAAGCGGCAATGGTGACATTTGCGGGGTTGAGCATTTCTTCGTCAATCATCACTGAGGCAATGACGCTCATCACATCGGGATATGCATGTAAATCCATCTCAAGCGAACGCTCCAAAGTGGCCGTCTCGGGAGCGGCATATACCTTAGACTTGCGCGTAAGTGAAGCGGGCGCCAGCGAGTTCCAAACAAAACTCTGCGGAGCACTTACATACATCATATAAGCACGCCCAGGCGTCAACACATTCAAGGTTCCGCGCCAAGCATCATTGGCATACACGCTGAAACCTTCCTTACCCACAATGGCGTCACCCTCCTGAGGAGCATAGTGTTCCAAAGCCGCCTCAAGCGCAGTCGCATTATAAAGCGGGAATCCCTTCCAGTTCCATCCCTCTTGCAAAGTGACCGCTGTGTTAACGTCAAAAAGCGTACCACGAAGCGTAACGTCCGTCGCTTGTTTCATTTCCACTTTATAACCTTCCGTTGGGAGCAAATCGCTCAGTTTCCCAGTCCATCCGTTGTCGGCATCACGCGTGGCAGTTGCAGTCTGACTCGCCAGCGTTTGGGCATAGGGCGTAAGGCGTGTGCTCGACACTTCCTCTTGCATGTTGTGTGACACCCAGTTCCACCCTTTCTGAAGTTGCAAGGTTATTGCCAATTGTTGGTCAATCCAAGATTCAGACGATTCTTCATCAAAATGATAACTGCCTATTTGATTGGGGAGCCCGATGGAAGCGCGGTCGAAGAGTTGTGCGTGATACCCTCCGTCGGGATAGCGACCATAGGTTTGCCAAAGGTCTTGAGCAAGGTAGGTCATTTCATCTGCCCACGACCCATCCTCTGCCTGAAGCGAGAGATAGGCACCGTCGGCATTGTCTAACTTGAAATTGGCGTGCAGTTGATGGAGAGGCGCCAACTTGTCACACCAAACAATGCGATATCCTCGTGCAGGAATCACGGTAGAAACACTGCTTCCATCTGCCGAAATGCGATACTTCTGTGGATTACCTGGATTGTCGCTCAAGTACATGCCTGCCACGTCTATATCTTCGTCAGTTGCATTGTAAAGTTCAACCCAATCGTTCTTCTTGAAGTATTCATTTACATAAACCTCGTTACCCGCTCCCACTTCATTGATACGTACGGGCGTTGCACCCGCTTCGAGTTGCGCTTTTTTGCCTACAAGGGGTTGATAAGTGGCTTGTATGTCATACGTACCCACAGGGATTTTATCGCTAAGCACAAAGGTTTCTGCCGTGCTGAGCGTCACGTTGTTATCACCGCCTTCTGTAATCAAGCGAACGAGTTGCGCATCAAAGAAGATGTCTGAACTGGTGCCCGAAGAGTTATGCACCTCTGCAGCAATGACATTCTCGCCTTTGCGCAACAGACTTGCGGGCACTTCTAAGTTACCTACCAAGGCGTAATTGCCTGCATAGGATTGTGCATACGAGGCATATTTCGCACCACTTGTACAATTATAAGCACCAACTTCCACACCATTGACATAGAAAATCACACCGTCATCCACCTGGAAGTCAATGCGGAAAGCATCATCCACGGCGGGCGTTGTGTCTAAATTAAATGTGGTGCGGAAATAATACGTAGGACGCTTGTTGCTCGCATCCTCTCCGTAATCCAACTGAGTGTTGTAATCAGCAGCATTTGCCGTTGTCCCCACTGTACCATAACCGAAGGGCGCTCGTGAAGTCTGCCAATTCTCTGTGGTATAATGTTCCTTATTCCACCCTTGATTGTCCAAAGAGCCTTGGTCAAAATAGTTCCACGAACTCTTGTAGGGCACTATTTCTTCCGTGCGAGTGGTTGCATTACTCTTCAAAATCCAACCCTTAAACTCATATCCCGCTGGTGCTTTTGCTGTCAGCGTAATGGGGGCAAAGAGTGTGCCGTCAAATTTACGTGTGGGAACTTCTTGCCCACCTACGAGCACGCGTGCATCGGAAATGTTTGCAGAAAGTTTAACGTTGTAAGAACTAATCAAGTCAAAGAAATTCCGAAGCATCAACAAGCGTGCCTCACGTCCTGTTTCGCTGGCAATTTTTGAATACAACTGTTTAGCGGTTGACGTCGGAGATTGCCCTTCCAGTTTCAAGGCGGGAGCGGTGTAAGCCGCCATTTCGTCAATGATTGCCTTGCATCGCTCGGGTTCAAAGACACTTCCCGAAACAATACAGTAGGTGTCAATAAACTGCTTCTTGAAGGGTTCGTAGGCCAACATGTTGAAGAGTATTTCTGCCAAATAACTCACGCCATCGTTATCCGAATAGCGCCCATCGTATTTTGACAACATGTTATAGACTTGTTGCAACATGTCGGAGTTACCAAAGGTGGAGTCAAGGTCGAACAAGACCATGTGATACTTACCTCCAGCATTGCGACTCTTGAAACCTTTTATATTGTTGCTATTCGTGAGCCAGTCTCCGCCACCCATATAGATTTCCGCCGCCATATAGTTGCAAAATTCATCCACATCCACTATCTCACAAATCGCTTGCCAAAGCGCCTCATTCGTAGGGTCGGCGGCCAATGCCTTTGTGCGGCGCAACCATTCCATGAACGAATCTTTCGTCCCCTCCTTCTGCTCATAGCCTTTCTCCCAATTCAGTTCAAATTGGTCAACATCGTCGGTGTCTATGCCATATTCCGACTCCGCAAAGTGCTTGTTATTGCTTTCTCGCAAATTGAGCATACCCAAATACTCACCATTTATAAATATATGGGCAGGCTGCCAACACTGAGTATTGATGTTGAATCCCGAACGTCGATAAATTTCATGATAAGCAGCATCCGTAAGGCGCACATGGGCATCGTTGCCACCATTACGCACCTTAAACACCTTGTACTTATTAAAATCCTTATCTCCAGCAAAGAAAGGGTAATCAAAACTATTTTGACTCTCGTAGATTTTACCTGCCTTCAGCGTGAATGATGATTTCATTTCCCAAGTTTCATCACCCCCGTAAGCACGAGAGAAACCACCCGAAATCTGAAACTCACATTCTTGGTTGACCACCATGTCATAAGCGTCACCATTGGTCATTCCTGTGGTGGGAAGATTAGCAAATAAAATAGAACCTTTAAATACTAAACCACCAATGGTTTCT
>CALFGU010000139.1 GCA_937877685.1 uncultured Prevotella sp. | reverse complement strand
CTGCAGCAATCCTTGCGCAGAACAACATTAAGAGCATTGAGTGTGTAGAATATCCCGAACTCGGCATGGAAGCTATCTGGAAGATTGAGGTAGAAGACTTCCCCGCATTCATTCTCGTGGATAACAAGGGCAACGACTTCTTCCAGCAGATTAAGCCTACTTGTAGTTGTAAATAATTTTATTTAGAGTACAGAGTACAGACCACAGAGTACAACTACCATGCGGGCTGTTGTCTGTACTCTAAAAGTTGTACTCTGTACTCTGTTATCTGTACTCTAAATCTTATGCTTCAATCCCTCTGTAAATTCATTTTTGAAAAGGTGCTTGGATGGAAGAGCGTAGTAGAGGTGCCTGACTTTGACAAGTGCATTTATTGCGTAGCTCCTCACACGAGCAATCTTGACCTCTTCATTGGCAAACTCTTTATTGCGTCCGTAGGTCGCAAGTCGGGTTTTGTGATGAAGAAGGAGTGGTTCGTTGGTCCGCTTGACTATATCTTCCGCCATTGGATGGGGGGCATTCCCGTCAATCGCGGAAAGGGCACGGCGCTCATTACGGAACTCGTTGAAATAGCCAAGACAAGCGACACCTTCCGCTTAGCCCTCACTCCCGAAGGCACACGTAAGGCCAACCCCAAGTGGCACCTCGGTTTCTACGTCATCGCTTCTCAGGCCAATCTCCCTATCGTGCTTATGGGTATGGACTATAAGAAGAAGGAAATCCGCATGACGAAGTACATCATGCCCTCAAAGGACCGCAAGGCCGACCTTCGCGAAATCTATGCCTACTTTGAAGGGTATCAAGGACGCCATCCTGAAAACTTCATCGTAGGAACCGTGTAATACAATAATATAGGAGTTGACCAAAGTCGCGTTTCATGCCCCTTCTGTGGGGGGATGATAATCTTTACGGGGTAACAGTTATATGATAGTCTTGTTTAGGGGTGATATAGCAGTTGCATGTGTGATATTTGTTTGGTTCAAGCCTATTTAAGACGCTGAAGGCGTCTCCGCACAGTAACCGCGGGGTACGCCAGAGGCGCACCCCCGGAAGTGATAACCTTGTGATGCACCCTGAATGGGTGCCCTAACAGTCGGAAAACTGATTATTGGGGCACCCATTCAGGGTGCTTTCTTTCATAGTCCCATTTCCGGGGGTATTCGCTTCGCTCAAACGCCCGCGGTTACTGAGCGGTGAAGCCTTCAGCTTCATGAAACATCAATTTGGGTTTAACCGTCAATGTAAATGTCATTTCCTTACCTCCCCATTTCTCCCCCACCCTGAAAACATAAAGCGTTAAAAATCTGCAAGGTTCAATCTCGCGTTACAAACTCTTAAACTCGAGCGATAAAGTTACTAACTCGGTGCCGAATTAGTAACTTTAGAATCACAATGTCTATTTCTGTTTTGATCGCTCAACTTTTTAGGAAAATCGAGAGCCTGTCAGTTGGGAAAAATACCCTGAAAAACAGAGGGAGATGGGCGTAAATCCCTGATTTTTTTGTATTAACTTTTTTTATATAAATTATTCCGAATTTTATGCGTATTTTTGCAAAGGCAAGATGGCGTCTTGAAGTCACAACATTAGACGTTCTGCCAAATTGAAACAGCAAAATTATCCCTTAACTAATCTTAATTTTTATGAAAAGAATCTCGACATTCATCGTTGCGCTGTTATGTGCAGTTTCAACGGTCCTTGCCGATGCGCCTTTCAGGAATCATCGCTATGATTCGTTTAAGGTGCTAAACGTGACGAGCAACAACATCCTGTTTATCGGTAACAGCATTACCGATATGCACTGTTGGCCTGAAGTGTTCGTAACCAACACGGGTGAGTATCTCCCCATCGTGAACCGAGGTAACTCTGGAACTTACTCAACAGAGCAGAGTGATAACCTTGAATCGTACATCAATGGTAAGCCCAAGAAGGTGTTTATGATGATTGGCACAAACGACATCGCTACTTCGGGCGGACTCAACTTCTCTCCCGAGCAAGTGCTTGCATACGTTAAGAGTATCGTTCAGCGCATCCACGCACGCTCGCCCCAAACAAAGATTTACCTCTACAGCATTCTCAAGAACAACACATCGAACCGCGTGGAGGCTACCTGGCTCAAGGCTAATGAACTCACCAAGGCGTATGCTGACGCTACAGAGGGCGTTACTTACATCGACCTTTACGACAAACTCGCAGGCGTTGCGAACGGTGGTGCGTGGAGTTATGACAATCTCCACCTCACAGCAGGCGCTTACCAGGCGTGGGCAGAAACTATCTGTCAATATCTTGCAGAAGGCGAAGACTACACCGTTTCATGCGTATATCCCGAAAACACATTGACCGCTCAGAATGCTGGTGGCCTCGGAGGTTCTCACGGCATGCGCGCCACATATTTCAGCATGCTCCCCATCAGCGGTGAAGACGTGCTCGTTTTCGGCGATGAATTTATCAAGAATGGCGAATGGCAAGAACTCCTTGGCAATCCCAACGTGAAAAATCGCGGTACGGGCTGGGGATATGGCGGTAGCATCGCAACGACAAGCAAGATTGTTGACGCCACTTATGCCAACACAGGCGTGAAGAAAGATGCAGCGAAGGCCATTTTCCTTTACACTGGTACGGAAGATTGTAACGGCACTACCGACATGGCTACAGTGAAGGCTAATTATAAGGCCCTCGTAGATAAAATTGCCGAAAAGTCACCCACGTCAAAGATTTATTTGATGGCGCTTTGCCCAACAAACAATGCAAGCAATAACACCAATCGCATTGTAGCATTGAAGGATTATATGAAGTCTTTGGCAACAGCCGATGCTACGGACAATTTGGAGTTTGTAGATACTTACACTCCGTATCTTAACGGCGATGTGGCAAACACTAAGTATTTCTATCCCAGCAATTACCTTGGCGGTCTTGGTTATGCCAAGATGGCGGTGTTGATGAAGGAGGCTTTGGATAAGAATTTCCCTGGCAATGCCTATACCGTTACTTCTGAGGCTGACGCAGAAGCGCGTTACAACCAAGCAACACTCCGCAATCAGTTAACACAAGTAATTGCTCGCGGATTGATTGCCACTCGCGGTGAAGAAGCAGGACAATACAATGTCGCAGCAATGGACGCGTTTGACGCAAAAGTTGTTGAAGCGAACGCACTTTTGGAAAAGACAAACATCACTCAGGATGAAGTCACTGCATTTGCCAATGCGCTCAACGAAATTCTCAATGAAGCGCTCTCCATGCCTACTTACAGCACTGCAGATGCAGAAATATGGTATAAGTTGAGCACCCCCAATCGCAACAAAAAGTATCTCACCAGCACAGGTGCTGGAGCAGGTGTTGTCGGAAGTGACCTCCACAATTATCCTACAGGTATGTGGAAGTTCGTTGCACGTCAGGATGGCAAGTTGGATATTATCAACCGCCACGACAAGTCATACCTTGCTCCTACAGCGGCTTACAACAAGCAGATTACAACTACTGCTACTCAACCATCAGCAGGTTGGGAATTAAGTTATGCTAATGCTCCTGGTCTCTTTATTATCAGCAGTGGCACAGTGCAGTTGAATCAAACGACTGTAAGCGGCACTCCTGTTTATAACTGGAGTAACGGCCAGACAGGTAAAGACCGTAGCGATTCGGGTTGTCAGTATTTGATTGAACTCGCAGGCGAACCCGACGAAATGCCAAACCCCGACGAGTTGAGCTTAACTTTGGGTTTGGATCAGTTTGCAAATGGTGCGGCTACGTGGTCAAAGAATGTGCAAACCTCTGACGGTTGGTATGGTAAGTTTGTTACAAACACCACTCCCGCAGTTACCGTTGAGAGTGTTACAAAGACTGTCAACCCCATGGGATGGTCGCAGAAGCGTCCTTGGTTGCAGACGGGTTACACTTACACCATCTCACTCCCCAAAGGGTTCTTAATCACGGGATATGAATTAACCACATTAGAAGGTGGCGGTTTCAACGGCACGTTTACTTATACAACGGCGGATGGCACAGCAACAAGTCCCGTTCAGACTGGCACTGCTCAAACCGTTAAGGCATCTGAACTTGAAACGCAAACGATTACCCTCAAGGTGGGTGAAAACACTGACGGCACTAAGGGTATTATGATTACCAAGTTGCTTCTTAAGTACAAGGTAGATAATAATGCTGAAGAGGATCCTGCAGAAATTACATACGTTATTGATAAGGAACACGGCAATCTCTATCGCAACAATGGTGAAGTGAATGCTTCATGGAACAATACTTGGAAGAGCAACGACGAACCTGTGCTGACTTTCGGTTGTGGCGCTAACAACATGAACTGGGCGGGCAACAATGTGCAGTTGATGACTGGTGGTAGCAGTTGTCGCTATACGCTTACAGCGCCTGCGGGTTATGTGATTTATGAATACAGTTTTACTTTTGCCAATAACGGTCACGACAATGCTCAAGAAATTGTGATGGACAACGGCATGGTGTATTCTTCTTCAACAACTCCAAAGACGATTAGCGCCAAGAAGCAAAAGTTGAGTTCTCTCGCATTCGACGTTAAGGGGCCTAATAGCAAGGGTGTGGTTCTTACTGACTTTGTTGTAAAGGTGAAACTTGATGTTGTCGAACGTCCTAAGGTTAGCACGGAAGGTGATGAATATTGGTACTACATCACCAGCGCATCCACACAAAGTTATTGTGCGGGTAAGGTGATTTATTACGATGAAGATGCTCAGAAGTTGCGCTTCGGTGATAAGGAATTTGCCACTAACTACATCTGGAGTTTCTGGGAAAATGAGGACGGCAAACTTGCCATTAAGAACTATAACGGTAAGTATTTCGGCACTGCAGAAAACGGCACGGGTAATAGCACACAGTTTGGTTTAGTAGATGAGCCCAACTATATTTATAACGTAAACGAAGCCTTTGATTTCTTTACAATCAAGGATAATGGCACCGAACTCCATGCTCAAGACGACAACAAGGTTATCGTTCGTTGGGGAGCAGCAGCAGGTAATGCTTCTCTATGGAAGTTTGACGAAGTAGACGTAAGCAATGCTGGCGCAAATTTTGCCAACACTGTTGTGGTGCAAGGTAAGACAAGCACAGGTATTGGTAACATTGACCAACCCATTATTCGCTCTACCATTAATGTAAGTGGTCTTCAAGGTTCAGTTACTTTCCAAGGCGTGAAGGGTGCATTTACGGGTACAGACAAGTCAGATATTACAAATGTGAAGGCTTACTTCGCAACAAATGCTCGCGAACTTTTCATCGATGCTGAGCAGAAGATGACTTGGCGTGAGGAGAATGGCGAACAATTTGGTCAGACAGTAAACCTTGCAGAAGATGGAACGTTCACTATCACTGGCACAAAAGAAATGGCGCCTGGTAACTACTACCTCTGGATTACATATGACATCGCAGAAACTGCGAAGGAAGGTAATCTCGTGGATGCTAAGATTACTTCATATGTGGTGAATGATGAAGAGGTTGCTGAAGCAAATGGTGATCCTAAGTTCAGCACCACTATCTTCCTTTCTGAAGGTGCTGTGCTTATGCCTATGGACAAGGGCACACGCTATTACCGCATCCCCGCAATTACTGTGACGAAGGATGGCACGAGACTTGTGACTCTCACTGACGACCGTAAGGGCCACGGTGCGGACCTTCCCAGTCACTGTTACCTCGTTGCTCAGTATTCTGACGACAATGGTAAGAGCTGGAGTGAACCTGTAACTGTTGCAGGTACTGCAGAGACTGGCGGCAATTACGGACACGGTGACGCATCTATCGTAACCAACCGCGATAATGGTGATATTATTGGTATCATGACAAGTGCGGGAACTTACGGTCACGGATTCTTTGCAGGTACTGCGCAAGAACCTCCTCGTTGGAAGACTATTGTCAGTCACGATGGCGGAGAAACGTGGAGCACTCCCGTAGACCACACCGACAATCTCTATGGTGCAAACTGCGATAACCCCAAGACGAACACATGGAAGAGTGGTTTCTCTGGCTCTGGCGCAGCCCTTCAAAAGCGTGACGGAACGCTTGTTTCAAGTTTCGTAAACCGTGAGGCTGATAACAGTCAGAACTTCTACTTCTTCATGAGTAAGGACGGCGGTCAGAGTTGGTATGTGAGCGGTACAAGTGGCACGAAGAGCGCTGACGAACCTAAGACGTTGGAACGTAATAATGGCGACCTCGCAATCAGTGTGCGCGCAAGTGGTTACAATTACCACAACGTAACTTCGGATGATGGTGAAACATGGCACTATCCCTCACAGACTCGTTTCAATACAGGTATTTCAGGTAATGCTTGTGACGGTGAATACATGGTATGGTGTTCTACAGTGGAAGGCAATCCTTGGGATATTGCTCTTCAAACGCTCCCCAATAGCGGTAGTCGCGAAAACGTAAGTATCGCGCTTTCTACTGACGAAGGTGAAACCTTTGGCGCTCCCAAGACAATCTGTCCTCGCGGTTCTTGCTATAGCGCAACTGTAGTGCTTCCCGACGGAACGCTCGGTGTATATTATGAAGAAAATGGTGTGTACGACGGCTTCGTAATGCGCTTCGTGCGCTTCTCTCTTGACTGGGCAAGTAACGGCGCTTACAAGTTTACGGAAGAAGCTCCCTTCTTCCCCATTGCATCTACCGTTCCCACATCAATTGAATCAGACCTCACCATTGGCACTACTGCACCCGCAATCTATGACCTCTCAGGTCGCAAGGTGCAGAAAACTGGTAAGGGTGTGTATATCGTAAATGGCAAGAAGGTAGTTTTCTAACCCATTGCTCATCTCTCAATTAACGCCACACGGTTTGCGCTGTGTGGCGTTTTTATTTTGTCTCGGTCAACGGGGAACGCTAAGGTGTCATGTTTTTTAAAGTGTAATTAGTCTTGACTTACAAGCATTTAGAAGCGTCACTAAGAAGGGCGCCACAGTTTGAGACTTACGACGTACAATTTGAGGGTTTGTGCGTCGTGTTTAAGGGTTTGTGCGTCGCATCTAAGGTGTAGTTTTTCTTCATGCTGATATGGGGTGGATAGCGTGAGGGCGAAGGGTGGGGGTGTGTGTTCTCCTACGTGGGCAATGTAATAGGTAAATTCCTGATTGTGCTACGATTCTGTTGTTGCCTAAATCTGTTAGAAACGAACACTCAAAAAAAGCGGTGTAGAGAGTTGATTTTCTGAATTATAAATTTGGTAATGTTGATAGTTTTTTTTAATTTTGCATAGTGCGATACTGTGGATTTTAGATTTGTCTGAGAAAACATGATGTCGCTTGCTTAAGAATTCAAATAACACTAACTTTAATAATAACCTTATGAGAATTAAATCATTCTTTGTCGGTTTGGCAATTCCGGCACTTGGGTTTGCTCAGAATTATGACTTACCCAATCCCGACAATGCGCCAGCGCCTTGTCATCCCGTTCCCAGCGAACGTCAGCTTTTGTGGAACGAAACGGAATTCTACGCTTTCTTCCACTACGGTATGAACACCTTCACAGGCAAGGAATGGGGCTTCGGCGACGAAAGCGAATCTATTTATGCGCCCAAGGAAATGCCCAATCCCGAGCAGTGG
>CALFGU010000138.1 GCA_937877685.1 uncultured Prevotella sp. | reverse complement strand
CGCAGTAATCACCGACCACAGCGTGCTCAGCATTGATCTTGACGCCACGGTTGAAGAGCGTGCGCAGAATAATCCCTTTGACAAACTCATGGGAGGCAACTACGCAGAAGCGCAAGGCTTGGACGACATTCTTACAGCCATTCGTGAGGCCAAGACAAACTCAAAGATTGAGGGTATTTACCTCAAGGGTGGCGTGTTGAACACGCAAGCGGCTACGATTCAGGAAATCCGCACGGCGTTAGTAGACTTTAAGGAAAGCGGAAAGTTCATCCTTGCATATTCTGACATCTATTCTCAAGGAGGTTACTACTTAGCGTCTGTTGCTGATAAGATTATGATGAATCCCTCGGGCATGTTGGAATGGAGAGGACTTGCTTCTCAGCCCATCTTCTACAAGGAATTGCTCGAAAAACTCGGCGTTGACATTCAGGTATTCCGCGTGGGCACTTACAAGAGTGCGGTTGAGCCTTTTATTTGCACAGAAATGAGCGATGCTAACCGCGCTCAGGTGCAGTCATTTATAAACGACATTTGGGGTAATTTCTTAACCGGTGTGTCTGAGTCGCGCAAGATTTCTGTAGACTCGCTCAATGCTTTTGCTAACAACTACATGTTCTTCAATAAGGCAGAGGCCATTGTTGATTATGGTTTTGTAGACACACTTGTTTACGACAACGGCGTGCGCGACGTGCTCCGCAATCATGTGGGCGGTGTGAAAGTTAATTTGGTTACTCCCAAGGAATTGGCAAGTGTAGTTGTGCCCAAGACGAATGCTAATGAAATCGCTGTGTATTACGCTTACGGCGAAATCGTAGATGAAAAGACGGCGGGTCTTTCTGCTGACGGCGCAGAGATTGTGGGCAGCAAGATTGTGGAAGACCTCGACAAATTGATGAACGATGATAAGGTGAAAGCCGTAGTGCTTCGCATCAACTCGCCTGGTGGTAGCGCCTATGCGAGTGAGCAGATGTGGAATGCCATTGAGTTGTTGAAGGCGAAGAAGCCCGTGGTAGTTTCTATGGGTGACTATGCTGCATCGGGCGGTTACTATATGTCTTGTAACGCCAACCGCATCTTCGCCGAACCTACTACGCTTACGGGTTCAAT
>CALFGU010000137.1 GCA_937877685.1 uncultured Prevotella sp. | reverse complement strand
ATTGCAAAGATTCCTCGTTGGGACTTGACCAAGTTTGCCGGTGTTAGCCGCAAGATTGGTTCCAGCATGAAGTCTGTAGGTGAAATCATGAGTATCGGTCGTACCTTTGAGGAACTAATCCAGAAGGGTCTTCGTATGATTGGCCAGGGCATGCATGGTTTTGTATGCAATGATCATATCAATTTTGAAGATCTTGATGAAGAGTTGGCCAACCCCACCGACCTTCGCATCTTTGCTATTGCTCAGGCACTGGAGGAAGGCTACACCGTTGAGCGCATTGAAGAATTGACCAAGATAGATCCCTGGTTCTTGTCTAAGTTGAAGAACATCGTTGACATGAAGAACCAGCTTCAGACATACAATAGTATTGAGGAAATACCAACAGACGACCTCCGCAAGGCAAAGGTAATGGGCTTCAGTGACTTCCAGATAGCACGTTGTGTATTCAAGGGCAATGAGACCAAGGGCAATATGGAGCGTCAGAATCTTCGTGTTCGTGAATACAGAAAGAAGATGGGCATCCTACCCGCTGTTAAGCGTATTCCCACCGTTGCCAGCGAGCATCCCGATTTGACCAACTATCTGTACATGACATATGCCGTAGAGGGATATGATGTGAATTACTATAAGAACTCTAAGAGCGTCATCGTACTTGGATCTGGTGCATACCGTATCGGTTCTAGTGTAGAGTTTGACTGGTGTTCTGTAAATGCTATTCAGACAGCTCGCAAGTTGGGCTACAAGAGCATCATGATCAACTATAATCCCGAGACCGTATCTACTGATTATGATATGTGTGATCGCTTGTATTTTGACGAGTTGAGCTTCGAGCGCGTACTTGATGTTATTGACTTGGAGAGCCCCAGCGGTGTTATCGTGAGCGTAGGTGGTCAGATTCCCAACAACTTGGCGATGAAGCTCCACCGCCAGGGAGTGCCCGTGCTCGGTACTTCTCCTGTCAACATTGACCGCGCTGAAAACCGCGACAAGTTCTCTGCAATGCTCGATAAGCTCGGCATCGACCAACCCGCTTGGCGTGCCCTCACTTCGCTCGAAGACATTCAGGAATTCGTGAAGGAAGTAGGTTTCCCCGTGCTCGTACGTCCCTCTTACGTGCTCTCAGGTGCGGCGATGAACGTGTGCCACAACGAAGAAGAACTCGAACGTTTCCTCCAGATGGCTACCGAAGTCAGCAAGGAATTCCCCGTAGTCGTTTCTCAGTTTATGCAGGAAACGAAGGAAATCGAATTCGACGCCGTAGCTCAGAATGGTGAAGTCGTAGAATACGCGATTTCTGAACACGTAGAATTTGCCGGTGTACACTCAGGCGACGCAACCCTCGTCTTCCCCGCTCAGCAAATCTACTTCGCTACTGCGCGCCAAATCAAGAAGATTGCACGCCAAATCGCTAAGGAACTCAACATCTCTGGTCCCTTCAACATGCAATTCCTTGCTAAGGGCAACCAGGTGAAGGTAATCGAATGTAACCTCCGTGCGAGCCGCTCATTCCCCTTCGTAAGTAAGATTCTCAAGCGCAACTTCATCGAAACCGCAACGCGCATCATGCTCGACGCTCCCTATAGCCGTCCCGACAAGAGTGCCTTCGACATCGACCGCATCGGCGTAAAGGCCAGCCAATTCTCATTCGCACGCCTTCAGAATGCCGACCCCGTACTCGGTGTAGATATGAGTTCAACGGGTGAAGTAGGTTGCCTTGGCGACGACTACCACGAAGCGCTCCTCAACGCCCTCATCGCTACGGGATACTCTATTCCTAAGAAGAATGTGCTCATCTCTTCAGGCGAAGCTCACGGCAAGGTGGACCTTCTCGAACCCTCACAGATGCTCGCCGCAAACGGCTACACGCTTTATGCTACGAAGGGCACTGCTAAGTTCCTCAAGGAAAACGGCGTAGAAGCCATCGAAGTGTCATGGCCCGATGAAGAAGGCGACAACAAGATCATGGACATGATTTCCGCTCACGCCTTCGACCTCATCGTCAACGTGCCCAAGAACCACACGAAGCGCGAACTCACCAACGGCTACAAGATCCGCCGCGGAGCAATCGACCACAACATCCCCTTGCTCACCAACGCGCGCCTCGCAAAGGCCTTCATCGAATCGTTCTGCGCAATGAAGCTCGAAGACATCCAGATTAAGAGCTGGCAGGAATATTAATCGAGAGTACAACTAACAGAGTACAGAGTACAGTTGCCATGCGGAGTGAAAACGCCCTGTAAGGGCATAATCTACATAGCGAAGGGCAACGCCCTGGACAGAGTACAGTTGCCATCCGGCATAAAATACACTTGAAAAGTAGGGACGCACGGTTCGTGCGTCCTTATTTGTTTTCAGACAATCAAACAGAACTTTTTTCAGACAGAAGAACAAAAGAACAAATTATTTTTCAACAGGTTAAACGGTTACTTGCGCAAGGCGAAAATCTGTTAAATCAGTGTAATCACGTTGATAAAAACTTATGTTCTTTTGTCAAGATAAACCTGTTGATAAAACTTTTGTTCTTCTGTCAAGAAATCCTATTGACGCACCAGCGACACCTTCGGATTCTCCGTGCTCAACTCCCAGCGCATCTTACTGGAAGGCGTGAAGCGCACGCGTACGCCACGGATATTCTCAGGCGTGAAGTCCTCTTCCGTAGCCGCCGAAGCACTGGCAATGCGGGCATGAAACGAACCGAGGTCGCCGAGTCGCACGCTCTGCCCATTGCGCAGACATCGAATCACCTGCGTCTGCAAGGCGTCGAGCACGGCCTTCACGTCCGCCGAGTTCACGGTACACGTAGCCGAAATATTTTCAGCAATTTCATCGAGCATCACAGGAGTCACAGGAATCGCACTCGCGTGGTAAGCATACTCTTTCGTAATAGGATTTTTGCGGGAAATAAGTAAGTACTTGATCATGGTTGTTTAGGTTTTAAGGATTAAAATTAGTGAGTAGTTAGTAGTGAGGAGAGAGGAGTCCATGCGGAGTGGAAGCACCCCGAAGGGGCAACGAGTCCATAGCCCAACGGCAAGCGACCTTGGGAGCGGCGCCTTGTGGAGTAGTGAGGAGTCCGTGCGGGATGTGAGGCGGACGTAGAGACATCATATTATGGCGTCTCCGACACAAGCGAAACTCGATGGGATATTCACTTGACCAGTAGGGACGCACGGCTCGTGCGTCCGTTATTCACGTGCGCTTTTTCAATTGATACGATGCGAAATGTCTGCCAGAGGCGGACGCACGGACCGTGCGTCCCTACAGGTTAATAGTGGTCCCGCTTGATTTCCAATTCTCCCTAAACTAATTGAGAGTTAGTTGAAAATAAGAGTGAGTTAGTTTGAATTGTTAGTAAGGTGAGAGTTAGTAGTGAGGAGAGAGGAGAGAGGAGTCAGTGAGGAGTGGGAAGCGCCCCGAAGGGGCAATGAGTCCATAGCGCAACGGCAAGCGACCAAGGGGAGCGGCGCCTTGGGGAAGAATGAGCGGGGAAATACGCCCTGTAAGGGCAAAAGTCCGATATTGCAAGCAGACGTTTTACTTTTGCCCCTTCAGGGCGCCATGCGGGGATGTACGCAACACAGGGCGTTGCCCTGTGCTATGTAGTGCTGCCCCTTCAGGGCGTTTGTTCTCACCCCGCAAGGACTCCTAACTCCTCTCTACTCACTCCTCACTAACTCAGAGGCACGACTGCACCCCAAAAGTAGTGGCGATAGCGGTAAGCACGGTGATGACGATTTGCAGGATTTGTTTCCAGATAGGTGATTTGTTTTGCATAGGTTTAAGGTTGTTAG
>CALFGU010000136.1 GCA_937877685.1 uncultured Prevotella sp. | reverse complement strand
GCTGCGTAAGCCCCATGAAGATTGGTAAGCAGATGCAGTTCTTCGGTGCTCGTGCTAACTTGGCTAAGTGCTTGCTTTACGCTATCAACGGTGGTCGTGACGAAGTTTCTGGTCACCAGATTTCTCCCGAATTTGCTCCCATCACTGGCGATTACCTCGAATACGAAGAAGTAATGCGCAAGTTCGAACAGATGATGCGTTGGTTGGCTAAGGTGTATGTGAATGCGCTTAAGATTATTCACTACATGCACGACAAGTACAACTATGAAGCATTCGAACTCGCTCTCCACGACGGTGACGTAGAACGCACTCGTGCTACAGGTATCGCAGGTCTCTCTATCGTGACTGACTCTCTCGCTGCTATCAAATTTGGTAAGGTTCGCATCATCCGCGACGAACGTGGCTTGGCAGTAGGTTTCGAAAACGAAGGTGAATATGTTCCTTACGGTAACAACAATGAGCAGACTGACGCTATCGCTCTCATGGTAACTGAAAAGTTCATGGAATTCATGCGTCAGCACGAAACTTACCGCAACGCGAAGCCCACTCAGTCAGTTCTCACTATCACTTCTAACGTAGTATATGGTAAGAACACTGGTGCAACTCCCGACGGTCGTCCCGCAGGTGTACCTTTCGCACCCGGTGCTAACCCCATGAACGGACGCGATACCAAGGGCGCAGTTGCTGCTCTCGCTTCTGTAGCGAAGCTTCCCTTCCAGCACTCACAGGACGGTATCTCTTATACTTTCGCTATCTCTCCCGCAACACTCGGTAAGACCAAGGAAGTACAGGTTGAAAACCTCGTGAACCTCATGGACGGTTACTTCACTCCCGATGGCGGTCACCACCTCAACGTTAACGTATTCGACCGCGAACTCCTCGTTGACGCAATGGAACATCCCGAAAAGTACCCACAGCTCACTATCCGTGTCAGCGGTTATGCCGTTAACTTCGTAAAGTTAACTCGCGAACAGCAGCTCGACGTACTTTCACGTACAATCAACCACTCTCTCTAATCCTTGAGAGTATAGGATATGAAAAAGGCTCGCCGATGGCGAGCCTTTTTGTTTGTATGATTTTTAGAAGAATTAGATATCCTAGAGAGTCAAGAACTTCTATATTTTCTAGAGATTTTAGAAAACCCGGATACTCTAGTTACTCCACGCCCAAATAACCTTGTTCACGGAGCTGATTGACCATCTCGGTGAGTTCATCGTACCACGATTCGCCAAAACGCTTGATGAGAGGATTTTTCAAGAACTTCCAGATGGGGAGGTTGAGTTCTTGTCCTTTCTTAACGGCATCTCGACAGACGGTCCAGCGATTATAATTCAAGGCAATGGTACCATCGGAAAGCGTAGTTTCACGGATGGGATAAAGATAGCACGAAATGGGTTTACACCATGAGGTCTTGCCCGCACGGAACGCCTTTTCGCAAGCACAAAGGCAGGTGCCATCTTCGCTATAACAGGTGAAGCAACAATCGCGTCCGTCAACGATGCTCGTCACCAAGTCACCATCACGGTCACGATAAGCCACGCCCTGCGCTTCAAGCACTTTGAGCGCCTTAGGGTCAAGGTCGTCAACGATGTGTTCCACCACGTTTTCCAACTCTGCGATTTCCTCAAGCGTGACAGGCGCTCCGGCCTCACCCTCTACGCAACAAATGCCCTTACACTTTTCAAGGTCACAACAAAACTTCTCCGTGATGATGTCAGAAGAGAGCAAAACATCACCCACTTGGAGAATGGGAGGAAGGGGGTATCTCATAATTTAAAAATAGATGCTAAATAGTCAATGTTTCTGTGCGGAAGGAAGAGCCGAATGTCACTCTGCCAAAAACGGATTTGGAAGGAGTAAAACTAAGTACCCAAATAGGGCGTTTTAAGTACCCAAATAAGAATTTCTAAGTACCCAAACAAATTCAATTGTTTAAGACTTTGTTTCGCCGCTTCAAGAATGCCTGCCGAGCAAATCTTGAAGCAAGCGCATAATGACTTGCTTTTGAGCGACTCTGCCACATGTTTGGGACTCCTCACGACTACTTATTACAGGTAGGTATCGTAATCCTCGCTCGTAATTATCTCCAACGCGCGCTGCACAATATCATCGCGCTCGTTGATTATACGCAAGTATTCGTTTCTTTCCCAAATGTCATAAGCCACAAGTGCCTTGAGCATGTAAGAAAGTTGGTCAATGGTCTGCGCCTTTTCGTTGTCATCCTTGGGTTTAATATCCTTTTCCGCAGCCTTTTTAAGAATGGTGTTGATGAGTTTTTCGGGCACGGTGTAGTCAGCATTAAACGCCTCAAAGGTAGGATATTTCTTCTCCAACGCTTTACGATTTTCGTTGAAGTAACGCAACGATTCGTTTACGATAAGATTGGCGCGACTGATTTTGCGATACGTTTCGGTAAATTCCAAAGTGTCGAGGGGCACAAAGACATCGGGCATGATGCCACCGCCACCATAGACGGTGCGCTTCTTATAGAAGGTCTTATACACCTTTGTGGAATCTAAACGTATGCTGTCAAGACAGGTCAGTTCGCCGTGTTCGTAGCGGTGGTCCAAGTCATCGCGATATTCCTCTTTCTTCCCCTTTTCATAGGGTTTCTGAATGCAGCGTCCAGAAGGGGTGTAATAGTGAGAAACCGTGAGGCGAATCATCGAACCATCCTCTAATTCGATAGGACGTTGGACAAGACCCTTACCAAAAGTTCTGCGCCCCACGAGCACTGCTCTGTCGTAATCCTGAAGTGCGCCACTCACAATCTCAGCTGCCGAAGCCGAATATTCATCTACCAACACCACAACACGACCTTCCTTAAAGAGACCACCACCCTGGGCATTCAACTTCTGACTCGGCATGTTGCGACCATCGGTATAGACCACGAGACTGCCCTGTGGCAAGAACTGCGAAGCCACTTCCGCCGCCGCGCCCAAATATCCGCCACCGTTGAGTTTAAGGTCGAAAATCAAACTTTTCATTCCCTGAGCCTGCAACTCAGCAATCTTATCCTCAACCTCCTTACCCGATGTGGCGCCAAAGCGTTCCAGAAGGATGTAACCCACTCCCGGAGCAATCATATAGGCAGCATCTACCGTGTGAAGGGGTATCTTATCGCGGGTAACGTCAAAGTAAAGCGTGTCAGCAAGTCCGGTGCGCACAATCTTGAGTCGCGCCACGGTGCCCTTAGGTCCGCGAAGTTTCTTCATAATGCTGTCTTGCGGCATCTTAACTCCGGCAATGACTTCACCATTCACCCCAACGATGCGGTCGCCTGCCATTACGCCCACCTTCTCACTGGGTCCCTTGGGCGTAGGTCTTGACACGATGAGCGTGTCTTCCAGCATGCGAAACTGCACTCCGATTCCCTCGAAATTGCCTTCCAAGGGTTCGTTTAACTTCTTGGTTTCTTCGGGGTTGGAATACTGTGAGTGAGGGTCTAACTTCTCAAGCATGCCCACGATTGCGTCCTCCGTAAGTTTCTTAAAGTCAACGGAGTCCACATAAAGGTTTGCAATGGCCAACTGTACCGTTTGCAACTTACGCATCTGCGTAATATCGTAATATTCCTGTGCTACCATGGAAACTGAACCTAAAAGGAGCAGGCAGGAAAGGATGATTTTCTTCATTTCAAGTGGATTAGTGAGAATTATGTGGGACACTCGTGCGACTAAGAGTAACCTTGTGCTTCTTATGTGAGTAAGAAAACGGAAAAAGTCAGTAAGAATACACAGAAGGTCAGCAAGACTATGCAAGAAGTCGGTAAGCATCACGCCACATTCTCATTTTTCAATTCAAGTTTTATTTCTTCTTGGGTAAGAACTCCGTAACGTCTTTGCCGAAACGGAGCAATTCGCGCACAACGCTGGAAGAGATGCTCATGTATTGGGGTTCGGTGAAAAGGAGTACGGTTTCCACGCCCGAGAGTCGCTCATTCATAGCAGCAATGTCGCGTTCGTACTCAAAGTCTTTCACTGAGCGGATGCCACGAAGGATAAACTCTGCCCCCTCACGCTTGGCGAGGTCAACAGTCAAGTCATCATACGCCACAACCTTAATGCGCGGTTCATTAGCATAAATCTCTTGTATATTGCGTACGCGCTCTTCGTTCGTATAAAGCGTACGCTTGTTATCGTTTACCCCAACGCCAATGACAATACGGTCAAAAAGCGGTAGGCCACGCTCAACAATACTGGCGTGGCCCACTGTAAAGGGGTCGAATGTTCCGGGAAAAATTGCTGTTTTCACAATTGAGTGATTTTTGGATTAGGACGATAGTGCCTATAGATACTATAGTTCCTACAGTCACTATGGTCCCAATAAAAACTATAATTACTCGGCATCTTCCTCCGCCAAATCTTCTTCCACCACCAAGTTGTCGATGATGAAGTTTTGGCGTTCCATCGTGTTCTTACCCATGTAGTATTCCAAGAGTTCCTTTACCTTGTCACTCTTATGGAGCGTCACGGGTTCGAGTCGCATTTCAGGACCGATAAAGTGTACAAACTCGTCGGGCGAGATTTCACCCAATCCCTTGAATCGCGTAATTTCGGGGTTGGGACTGAGACGCTCGATAGCAGCAAGGCGTTCTTCTTCGGTGTAACAGTAAACCGTTTCATATTCTGCGCGGTCGCTGCTCTTGGCTTTCTTTAAGACGGCAGCCCCAGCGCTTTGTTCGTTCACGCTCTTGGGTTGTTCGGTCTTCTTCTCCTTACGCTTTTTGTTACGTACGCGGAAGAGGGGTGTTTGCAAGATATACACGTGACCCTTCTTTATCAATTCGGGGAAGAACTGTAAGAAGAAGGTCATCATGAGTAAGCGAATGTGCATCCCATCTACGTCGGCATCGGTAGCGATAATCACCTTGTTGTAACGCAATCCGTCGAGACCATCCTCAATATTGAGTGCGGCCTGAAGGAGGTTGAATTCCTCGTTTTCATACACCACCTTCTTTGTCAAACCAAAGCAATTCAGGGGTTTACCTCGGAGCGAGAAGACCGCCTGAAGGTTTACGTCGCGACACTTTGTGATACTTCCGCTCGCCGAATTACCTTCGGTGATGAAGAGTGAACTATCCAGGCGCGGGTCATTCACATCCTCCTCGCCCTTACGCTGTTTGGGGGGCGCATCATTGAGGTGAATGCGGCAGTCGCGCAATTTGCGGTTGTGGAGGTTGGCTTTCTTTGCACGCTCACGGGCTAACTTGGTCACACCAGCAATAGCCTTGCGCTCCTTTTCGCTATCCACAATTTTCTGTTGCAACACCTCAGCCACATCAAGGTTTTTGTGGAGATAGTTGTCCACATTTTCCTTAATAAAATCGCCAACAAACTTATTCACACTCACCCCTGAAAGCGGGAATGGGTTACCCTTCGCATCCTTATCCGGAGCCATGACAAGGGAACCGAGTTTGATTTTCGTCTGACTTTCAAAAAGGGGTTCAATTACGCGTACGGCGATAGCAGCTACGAGTCCGTTGCGCACGTCTTGCACATCGTAGGCCTTGCCATAATATTCCTTAATTGTGCGTGCGATGTGTTCCTTAAAGGCACTCTGATGCGTGCCGCCCTGTGTCGTATGCTGACCATTGACATAGGAATAATATTCCTCACCATACTGCGCCGTGTGGGTAAAAGCAATATCAATACCCTCGCCCTTAATATGCACGATGGGGTAAAGCGCAGGCGCCGTAAGGTTATCCGTAAGAAGGTCTTCAAGACCATTGCGGCTGACGATTCTTCGCCCGTTGTAAAAAATTGCAAGACCTGTGTTGAGGTACGTATAGTTACGGAGCATGAACTCCACGAATTCGCTGTGGAAGCGGTAGTGCTTGAAGAGCGTGGGGTCGGGGGCAAAGAAGATGTAGGTGCCATTTTCTTCCTCCGTGTCGGCATAAACATCGTTGACTAACACACCGCGCTCAAACGTAGTCTCATGCATTTTTCCTTCGCGCACAGAGCGCGCTACGAAACGCTCACTCAGCGCATTCACTGCCTTCAAACCCACACCATTGAGTCCGACTGAGGCCGTAAATACAGAGGTATCGTACTTACCGCCCGTATTCAATTGCGAAACGGCAGGGATAAGACTGCCCAAGGGTATGCCTCGCCCATAGTCGCGTATCGCACAAGTGGCATCATCCGTAATATCCACCTCAATACGCTTACCAAAGCCTTCATTAAATTCGTCAATCGAGTTGTCAATCGTTTCCTTCAGCAACACGTATATACCATCCTCGGCATGCGAACCGTCTCCCAAGCGACCGATATACATACCGGGGCGCATACGAATGTGGTCCGTATCTTCAAGATGGCGTATTTTACTCTCGTCATAATTGACGGTGTGGTTATTTGGGGTTTCCATGGAGGAGAATTTTAGTTTTATAGAACATATAGGGATTCTCGATGTTCTAGATGCCCTAGAATTTCTATATATATTAGACTATCGACTTCTTAAAGCAACGACGGCGCTTATGGTCTTCCGTACGGAAGTACTGCCACTGACTTGCCACCTTTTCGTTTTCTTCAAGTTGGGGATTTGACTCTGCATATTCAAAGCCCATCTGCTGATAAACGGGAATGAGGTCTGTAAAGAGTGGCGCATTTACGCCCTTGCTTTGATAATCGGGGCGAACGGCCACGAGAAGAAGGTCAAGCACGTGGGATTTCTTCCAAAGCAGGGCCTTCATGAGGTGCCACCAACCGAAGGGGAAGAACTTACCCTTGGCCTTTCGTAAGGCTTCGGAAAGCGAAGGCATTGAAACGCCAACGGCGATAATCTCGCCCTCGGCATCTTCAATGATAGTCACCATGCGAAGGTCAAGAACGGGCACGTACATTTTCACGTACGTGTCAATCTGACGCTCCGTGAGGCGTGTGAATCCGAAAAGGGGCGTATAGGCTTCGTTAATGAGGCGGAAGATTTTATGAACGGCACCCGAGCGCATCACTTCCCACTTGCTCTTAAACTTGCGGATGCGCAGACCGTACTTCTTCAACACGATGTCGGAGATGCGCTTGTGTTTTTCGGGCACTTCTTCGGGAATGTAAATCTTACGCTCCACCCAGTCGGCAGCCTTTTCCATTCCCCAACGCTCTACGTGCTTGGGGTAATAATCATAATTATAAATGGTTGCCATCGTTGAAAGTTGGTCAAACCCTTCGATGAGCATACCTTCAGGATCGAGGTCAGTGAATCCGAGCGGGCCTTCAATATCGGTCATGCCACGGTCCTGGCCCCATTCCTTGACCGTGTTGAGCAACGCACTGCTCACTTCATAGTCATCAATGAAGTCTATCCATCCGAAGCGCACCACCTTTTGGTTCCAAGTTTCATTAGCGCGGTGGTTAATGATGGCAGCAATACGCCCTACGAGAACCCCGTCGCGGTATGCCAAGAAGTAATCGGCATCACAAAATTCAAAGGCAGGGTTCTTCTTACGGTCAAGTGTGCACACCATGTCCATATACAACTCAGGAACATGGTAAGCACAATCCTTATACATCTCATAATTAAAGCGAATGAAGGTCTTCAACTCGGCCCCCGTCGCCACTTTCTTTATTTCAATAGCCATAAAGGTTTAATTTTCACTACAACTTACAAAGATATAAAAAAAGAATGAAAGAACACGCGTAGCAGGTCAGAAATCCCTACTTATAGCATCCCCACGACACGCAAATACGGCATGCTGAAAACAGAACCTTAAATAGCGAAAACAATTAGTAGGTTACGGGCGCGAGTTTGAGACTTAAGGGCGCCTATTAGTAACTTCGTGAGGCGCCTAATAATTTGCCGATTTTCGGAAATAAAATTAGACCCCAAAGACCTTAACAAACAAACGGCAAACACTCGTAAATTTCCGACAAACCGGTAGGGACGCACGACCCGTGCGTCCGTAATTACCAACGAAAGAGTTGTACGAAATAATAGCAATTACTTGCATGCCTTTGGTTACGGACGCACGGACCGTGCGTCCCTACTGGTCAAACGGAAAAGCCTTATGTTTCTTATGTTCTTTTGTCAAGAAAAAAGCAAACCACTCAAAGTTCGACTGAACTACGGACGCACAGACCGTGCGTCCCTACCTGTCAAGTAAAAATTCCTTATGTTTCTTATGTTCTTTTGTCAAGAAAAAAAACTAAACTAACCATGTCAACGGAAAGTCCTTATGCTTCTTATGTTCTTCTGTCAAAACACCCACTGACATACAAAAAAATCCGCAACAAAAACATGCTGCGGATTTCTTTGTTTTGTTTATCACATTACTTAATGTCAACATCTGCAATGTAACTGCGGAGGGAGTCAACAACTACCTTTTCCAAAAGCGTGATGCGGTCGTCCGCATGCGAAACACGCCATTCTTCAAGCGTGTATGACTTCTTCAGATTCTCGTCATACATCTGAAACAAAGGATGCTCGAAAGGCGCAATTTCAGGATAGTTTGGATGCTCCACTTCTACCACTTCTACGCGAACAACACCTGCTTGAATCATTCCGATTTCTTCAGCAGCGGCGCGCGAGAGGTCAACGACACGACCTTTAATAAAAGGACCGCGGTCGGTTACTCTAACAATGACTTCCTTGCCATTGTTTTGGTTTTTCACTTTAAGGTACGTGCCAAAAGGCAGTGTTCGGTGCGCACAGGTGAGACTATCTTGACTGAAAATTTCACCGCTACTTGTGCGTCTCCCATTGAATTTGTTGGCGTAGTAACTTGCCTTGCCCTGCGCTTCGTAATTTTTCTTTGCAGAAGCAGAAGTCACGCCAAGCAACAGGACGATTATCACGAGTCCTGTTCTTAGGATTGTTTTTAGCATTCGATTTAGTTTGCCACAAAGGCAGCATCGCAAGCGAAACTGAGCGACCGAGGAGCATGAACTTGAAACAACGACAACCGAACCTATGGTCTACCCACATCTTCAAATTACCATAGTCGTCATCAAAATTTCGCGTCATCCTCCAGCAAGAACGACAGGCAACAATTTGCAAAAAAATGCCCAAGGATATACGCAAAAGCGCACTCAATTGCTACCCCTCTGTGAGGTTAACGAGTGCAAATTTACGACTTTCAGCAGGGGCGAACAAAAAAAGTAGCCTCATAATGAGCATTTTGGAGATTTCGAGGGCGATAAGAGAAAAGTTTGCAGAGTAGAGGTGACAAAGTCTTTGCTTTTCCCTCCAAGAACTTATGCTTTAAGCATGAGGACTCAGGAAAACATAGTAAACTTATTATTGCTGACTGGTAAACTTAGAAATCTCACTTTTAAAGCATCCGTATCCCTGATGAATCGGCATTTTGGTATGATTTTTGAAAACCAAGCGCCCCTTTAAAAATACATAAATATCAAAGTTACCTGAGACCACTCAAGTCAATACCATCTGTATCGTTTATTAGAGAGAGAACACGAATCTCACGAATAACACGAATCCTTGCGGGTTAATGCCTTGCTCATCGCATACGAATAACACGAATAACCATGCGGAGCAAGTTTTACTTTGTGTGCAAGAAAATCCAGATGGACATTCGTGTTATTCGTATGCGATAAGCAAATATCTGTCTGCATGGTCATTGAGTTGCGCGACCTTCGGTTTGTGAAATTCGTGAGATTCGTGTTCTAAAATAATACATCCTCTAAAACACATATTATTGCGGGCCTTACTGAAATTTACCTGACAGCAATAGTAAACTTTAGGATATAATATAGCAGTTAACTCGCAAAGACAATCCCCCTCTCGAGGGGGGATGATTAAAATTCTTAGCATATTCTCGGCATATCCTCTGTTTCTCCTAATATAGAGAAATACTTTTGCAAGAGCAAACTCCGATATTATTGCAAAATAAGATTATTGGTGTCTGCTAAACTTTATGAGAAGTAACGGCCTGAAAGGCCAATAAGCATCCAGCCCAGGGTAACACCCTGGGGTTATTAACGTTTGGGTTTGCGCCCTGAAGGGGCAAAAGCATTGCTGTTTAGATTCTAATAATTGCTTTTGCCCTTTTAGGGCGCAAACCTCAATTACAACTACACCCAGGGCGTTGCCTTGGGCTGATGGCTTTATCCCCTTTCAGGGGAATCATGCCAACTGTGGGGCTTATACTATTCGAACGAATTTATATTCATAGAGATCAAACTGTTTACCGAATACCAATAAAAAAATCCACCCGATTGCTCGGATGGATTTTAATAAGTTGCAAAGTTATTATTCTTCAGTCTTGGGAACTGTTACTTCAACACCGTAACCAAATACTACAACACCGAAGCTTGTTTCGCCAGAGAATGCACCATTATAGTCAGCAGTGCTTACAATGTAAACGTAAGATTCGCCCCAATATTCGCTGGGAACATCAAACTTCATAGGTTCCTTTGAAGAAGTTTCCTGGTTAGTAGCATAGAGTTCCTGTGCCTTACCAGCGCCCTTAGAAGAACCAATCTTAACTGCATTCTGGAGGTCAGCAGCAGTTTCGATAGGATTGTGAGAAACGTAAACATCGAAGTGACCGGGGTAAGTAGTTTCACCGAAGTACATTTCGATCATTGTTACGTCAAACCAAACCTTGGGGAAGAACATTCCAGTGAAGTCCATCTTGAAACCTGCAGCGTTCATTACACCGTAAGTAGTGAGAGAACCTGAGAGTGTGTTGAACAACTTCACGGGATCGAACACTGTTGAAGCAACGCCGTAGAATTCCTGACCGTAAAGTGCCGCCATGCTTACTGTTGTAAAGCCTGCAGCTGAAGCGTGAGTTGCGCCAAGCATAGAGCGGTAGGGCAAGTAAGCATCTGCTTCTGCCGCAGTTGCAAAACTCCACGTTCCCTGCTCAGATGCCCAAGCGTCACCGTTAGTTGTGAACTCCTTAGTTTCACCAAAAGCAACAGAAACGCCGTCGCTTACGAAGGTGCGGTAGTAATAATGAGTCTTGTCAGTCAAACCAGTAACTGAGAATGTTGTAGAAGGCACAGCAATGTCACCTTCAATCTTGATGCTACCTGCAAGTGAGGGTTCGGGATTTGTACTTACAAGCAAGCCCCAGTTTGTAGCAGTAGCGCCTTCAACGGGAGAAATCGAAGCTGAGATAAGCGCTGATTCTCCAAAAGCATCAGCATCACCTGTAGTTGCTTCGGGAAGAACACCTGCCGCAGCGATGGGCGCATCGTAGTCAGCCTTGGTGAAATCTTCGTCACAAGCAACGAAGCCCATAGTCAAGACACCCAACGCAAGTGTTTTGAAAATATTAAGTTTCATACTTTGTTATCTAGTTTATTAGGGATGTGCGTCACAGAGGTGTGACACACATCACCTACTATTAGTTTTTACTTTTCGCTCCAGTCAGTAATCTTATCAGCAACGGGATCCTGATTACCTTCTTCACCAATTACGTTCTGGTCGTCTTCAGTGATGCTTTCGTTTTCCTGGATTTCGCGGAGGGGCAACTGGTAACGCCAAGCGTAGTGATACCAAGGCACGAAACCATTCTGGAGGTGGATAGGCCATGCAGAGGGATGGTCGTTAGTACCTTCGTAACCGCGGTCCATATCAAACTGCCAACGACGGTGGTCGAAGTAAGAGAAACCTTCACCCCAGAGTTCTACGCGACGCTGGTTCTGAACAACATCGATAGTTGCGCGCTTGATTTCCCATTCGCCTTCTGTGAGACGGTTGCTCATAAACTCTGTGAGGAGTGTGTAAGCTTCGTCAGCACGACCGAGGCGTACGAGGGCTTCAGCTTCTGTGAGGTACATTTCTGAAGAACGCATGTAGATGTAGTCACCGAGGAAGTCTTCTGCGCCTTCAGCCTTAAACTTCAAGTTACCGTAAGCGGGAATGTCCCAACCTTCACAGGGATAAGTTTCACCGGGAGCAACGTAGAGATACTTACGTACGTCGTTTTCAGGAATTGAGTTGTAGAGCTTAGCGTCGATGAGCTGGAACGCACCAACCTGACCACCGTAACCATAGTACTGAGCACACATCCAAGACTGGAATGAAGCGTAAATCATAGAAGTAGATGTTGTGATGTCAACACCCCACATGATTTCAGAGTTAGTTACATCCTGATAGTTGTAGTTGAATGCTTCGTCAACATTCATCAAAGGATAACCAGCGCGAGCCGCCTGAGCCATTTCAATAGCGTCAGTCCACTTGTGCATTACGAGGTAAACACGAGAAAGAATACCCTGAGCAACCTGCTTGTCAACCTGAGTCATAGTAGAGCGCTTCCAACCGTCGAGAAGGTCGATAGCTGTTGTCAAGTCCTTAACAACCTGGTCGTAAACCTGCTGTACAGTTGCACGACCTTCGATGCTACCTTCAGCGTCAGTAAGACGGAGGGGCACACAAGGCTTGTTCTGTGAGGTAGCATAAGTGTCCTGATAGTACTGAGCAAGATAGAAGTAAGAAAGACCGCGGAGGGCGAGTGCCTGACCGAGCATTGCCTTACCTTCAGTAGTTGCTGTAGCAGGGTCAATCATGGGGATGATTTCGTTAGTACCCTTGATTACAGTATAGAAGAGGTTCCAACCCCAGCCTGAACGAATATATTCCTGACCATAGTATTCGAGCTGCTTGTCGAAGTGCCAGGGGTCACCGTCCATATAGAGACTCACGTCGTTAGAGGTGTTGTTTGAAAGCATCATCACACCACAGAGACCACGGTCCATGTGACTATGGATGCCATCAGCACCTGTAGCACTCATAAAGCTCAAGTTTGCGTAAACACCATCGAGCTGCGAACCAAGTACACCCTGAGGGTCATCTTGTGCTGCGTTGGCGATCTCTTCAGAGGTTGCTGCCCCAGAATACTGAGGTTCGAGGAAGCTGTCACCACAAGCGGTGAGCGTACCTGCGAGGAGGACCGTGCTAAGATATTTAGAAATTTTCATTGTTGTCTTTGTTTCTTGTTAAAGAATTGTGTTGGTTAATCTTAGAATGCTACGCTAACACCGAAAGAAACGGTGCGCATTGCAGAGTAAGAGTCTGTGCTAGTAGCACCTGAGAGGCTCTGACGGGGGTCGAGACCATAGCGCTTAGAACCGAGGAAGAGGTTGTCACCTACAGCATAAACGCGGAGTGATTCGATACCTGAGAACTTCTTCAACCATGCCTTGGGCACTGTGTAACCGAGCTGTACGTTCTTCAAAGAGAAGTAGTCAGACTTCGTCAAGAAGCGGTCGTTAGTTACACCACCAGTCATGTTCATGTTTGCGTTTTCGAGACGGGGAACATCAGTGATGTCGCCGGGCTTTTGCCAACGCTTGAACATATCAATGTGGAAGTTAGAACCAGCGTTAGAACCCATCAAACCACCATAAGTACCATCGTAGCAGTAACCACCGAGTTGGAACGCAGTAGCAATAGAGAGGTCGAAGCCAAATGCTTCAATTGTTGTGCTGAGACCACCATATACATCGGGCAAAGAAGACTTGCCGAGTTCGTACTTAGTTGCAGAAGAACCGCTAGTAGTTGTAGTAGTTTCTACGTAGTTGTAGTACTGCTTGTTACCGTTAGCATCGAGGATAGGATTACCTTCTGCGTCGCTAACTACGCCAGTCTTTTCTACGTCGAGGTAGTACAATGCATTACCAGTCTGAGGATCTACACCAGCATACTTAACCATGTAGAAGTCATAGAGGCTACCACCCACCTTACGCCAGTAGCTACCACTCTGATAACCTGAGGGATCCTTACCGGGCTCGAGTTCGTTGATTGTATTCTTATAATGAGTCAAGTTCAAAGAAGCAGTCCAATTGAAGTTCTTCTTCTTAGCAAGAACACCTGTCAAAGTCAATTCAACACCTTCGTTCTGCATTTCCATACCGTTGTCTGCAATTGTAGAGGGAACACCTACAGATGGAGCAAGACGACGGTTGAAGAGCATGTCGCTAGTAACCTTGATGAAGTAGTCAAATTCTACCATCAAACGGTTCTTGAGGAAGCTTGATTCGAAACCTACGTTGAAGTTAGTTGACTTTTCCCAAGTCAAGTTGGGGTTACCACGGTATGCGTGAGTTACACCGGGCTTACCATCTACGTTAGATACAGTGTACTGGTCGAGATAGAGGGCATAAGTACCGCCAATAGCGTCATTACCCTGAGTACCGTAACTACCCTTAATCTTAAAGTTGTCTACATAATCGCGGAGGAAAGAAGTCTGGAAGAATTCTTCTTCGCTCAAACGCCAAGCAGCACCTACTGACCAGAATGCGCCCCAACGCTTATCGGGGTGGAACTTAGAAGAACCGTCGTAACGAAGTGATGCTGAGAGGCTATAGCGGTCAGCGATAGAAACTTCTGCACGGCCGAAGTAAGATTCGAGAGAGTAGCGAGTCTTAGAAGAAGAGGGATCTTGACCGGGAACTACACCGTTAGAGAATTCGTAGTTATCAGGAATGAAGAAGTTAGTCATCTGTGCTTCCAAGCCCTGAGTTTCACGACGGAGGCTTTCA
>CALFGU010000135.1 GCA_937877685.1 uncultured Prevotella sp. | reverse complement strand
CTGCACCCGTGTGTAGATAGATGTAAGCGTAGATAGTTTTGCCATTCTGCAAGAACTGGTCGGGAATAACCACGCCGTCAGCATCCCCGATGGAAGTGATAGTCTCGCTATCCCCCGCATTGCAGAACTGAACCTCATAGGCGGTGGGAAGTTCTATGCCCTCCACCTTGAGAATCTGCCCGTAATCGTACTGCCACAGCGCGGTTAGAGCAGTAGTTGTTATCGCGCCGTTGGCAAAGGAGGCGATTGTGATATTCATGTGTGACCTCCTCAATAATAAATGCGAATTGCGTAGGCTGATACGGACGCGCCGTTAGATATTCTAAGAACGCCCGTTGACGGGTTGGATGCCGTGATGTTCGTGCCATCAATCACAATAGTATTGTTGACAGTCCCGGTGCTGGAGCATTGATAAATTAGGATGTTCCTATTCCCAACAGAAGAACCACCAGAGCCAGTAACCACAACGAAGCCGGACTCGCCGTTTGATACGCTTATGTCCACATAACTGCCGCTTGAAATCGTATGTTGCGTGGAATTCAAATTTCCAAGACTCGGCAAACCAGACTTGAGTGTACTCCAACTGATGCTTCTGCTCGACCCGGAGCGACTGATGGCAAAGAGGTCTGCGTCTTGAGGAACAGCCGCCGCAGAAAGGTCACCGATTACTTTCGGGGTCAAGTCAGCCATCGTCCTCACCGTCCTTACAAAGTTTTTCGAGGGACAGGATGCACCCAAGCATCATGTCAAGATTGCTCTTGCCGTGGACCTCAACATTGTTGAGCGTGTTGATGACGGCAAGGATTGTTGCTTCATCTTTGCTCATTGTGTCCTCCTTTGAGAACGGCTTGGATTCCATAATCTTCTACGCCAAGCATCGTCAGATTTGTGTACCCAACGAGTTTGTAAAGGCCCCACTCAATCTCGGCTGTCTTGTTCGGATCGCTGAACAGCGCCGCCGCCTCTGCGAAGGTCATATCATTGACAGCAATGATAGCCATATGGGTCCCCGCCTCTGGAATCGTTGCGATGTAGGAGCAACTATGTGTTTCTCCGTTTGCGAATTTGATTGTGTCCATAGTGCCTCCGATTAGTTCCAGCGAACGACATTGTAGGAAGTGCCGTTGATAGTGATCGTGCCGTTGTAGTGGTTATGAGAGTCGAGGGATAGACTGCTGACGGACAAGAGGTTCGTGACGGAAACTGTACCAACCGTCAGAGAGCCGCAACGGAAGTAGGACGGATAGGTGGTTGTTCCTTGCGTAGTCGCAAGTCCATAGGCCGTTCCGTATCCGATACCGCTCACAGAAGCAGTTGGGAGGTTGTAGTTCTCAACCGTTTGAGCAACGAGGTTCCCCAATGTTCCTCCCGTGATGGTGTTGCTTGCGATGTCCCCGCCAGTCAGAGAGCCAGCTGCGATGGAACCGCCAGTACCGCCGCTGATACCGCCCGTGGCGATGTTTGTATCCGTGATACCAGACAGTACGCCGTTCTGAATGGTCACGCCGCCAATAGTGCCAGAAGTCGCGGTGATCTTTCCGTTGACTTCCACGCCGCTCGATGTGGCCTTGAGGACTGTCGTGTTGTTCGATGTCAGCGTCCAACTGCTGTCGGTTAGCGTCCACGCAAAAGACGATGCGTTTCCACCAGACTTGGAAACTTTTGCCATAATGTCCGTTGCGTTCTGCGTGATAAGGCTTGATAAATTCCCTTCCACTTCAGTCGCCCGCGTGACCTCGGCAGAAATACTATCAGAATTTTGCGTAATCCGTGTAGACAGACTTCCTTCGGATTGTGACGCTCTTGTAACTTCTGCTGTAATTGCGTCAGAAGTAAGCGTTATGCGGCTTGATAATTCCTCTTCAGATTGCGTTGCTCTCGCGACTTCTAATGATATTTGCGATTCTGTCTGTGTGATTCTTGATCGGACATAAGCCGATTCCCGCTTAAATTGTCGGAATGTTTTCGGCTCGTATTTAAATTCATGGTCAACCTCTTCATCAAACGGAGCCGCAGCATCCGCATACATCGAATGCCCAAAGCGGGTGTCCAGAGAGAGGATGACGGAATCCGTGCCGTTGACAGTTACCCCGTCACCGATCTCGGCAGACGGGTCGATGAGAACTCGGTCAGCCGTGAACGGGTTGTAGACGATGCCTCGTTGTTTCAGCCCCGCGAGGACGGTATCTGCCATCCTCTGCGTCCCGATGGGGTTGTCAATGTCCAGAACAAACCCAGTGGTATCGCCAGCAGAGTAGTTGATCTCGTTGCCGTTCCCGTCCTGTCCGGCGTGGACCACAACGCCTGTGAACGCGCTGATTTTCCGACCAGTCTCAAGAGACTGCATCGTCTGAGCAAGATCGATGTTAGACAAGAATGCACCACCCCTCGTTACCGAAGACCAGAGCGTCCCCGTTGGTGTCAGCAAGATAGTTGCCAATCACTCTTGGCTCAAAGCCATAGAGCGGCACGAACAACAGCTTGTTGTCAGCCGTGATGACGAAGTTTCCACCATACGCCGCCGCGATATGCTCCAGAGTTTCTCGCATGGTATAACCAAGCGGGAGATCGATCATATAGCCAGAGGTGAGGAAACTGTTCGTGCGACTGTCTACAGTAACACCGATAGCAGTTGCGATGTCCGAAACAACCGTCTTGTCCAGAGCGGGCCAAGAGTGGTTCACAGACGGATAGTCTGCCTCTGCCTTTGCCATCGAGTCGTAGGCGGTAATCTGGATTGTGCCAAGTGACCCCGCCGACTCGTTGTTCTTGCGCGTGTCAATGAAGAAAGTCCCTTGATTCAACCAACCGCTTGTCAGAGAACTGTTCCGCGCCCTCACTTTGACCACGATGGTCGCAAGTTTCGGAATACTAAAGTTCGGCTTTAGAATCGTCAGATTCAGCGTGGCAGACAGAGCGCCGCCAGACGGTTTGTTCTCTGGCATACCGGGGCGGGAGCGGTTGAGAGACATGATGCTTGTTTCCGCAACCGCATTTCCCGCGATGGTCACTTGTGTCTCAAACCAATGCTCTCCCGCGATGATGGTATCGTAGTTGGTGGGATGAGTCTGCATCCTACCACCTCAATTCTCAATCAGCGGGAACGACAAAGACTGGAGGTCCTCGCCGTTTGCCCTGTGGATAACATAGGTAGTCTTCACATTGT
>CALFGU010000134.1 GCA_937877685.1 uncultured Prevotella sp. | reverse complement strand
TGTAGTAACTGCTGGGGATGTCTCCTTCTTCGGGAACTACCACTTCGTTATAGAACCACTCGATTTTCTCTCCGCGGGGGAAGGGATAACCCAAATGCACCGAAGGACCACGGCGACCGAAGTGTGTGCTGAACTTTTCGTTCACACAAACTACGGGACCCACTTCACCACCTACGAGAAGCGCAGCAACGTTACCAAACTTTTCGCCCTTAAGAATCTTCTTGCCGCGAATGTCCACCTTAACATATTGCGCCTTCTTCACCTTGAACGTACCCACCTTGACATCGGTAAGTTCATCACTATTGAGTTTCACCTTCTTCGTCTTACCCAACAAAGAAACTTCGATTTGCGAATGCCCCTTTGCTTTAAGTGCAAGGTTTATCTTACCCGCTTTTTCTGCTTTAAAGTAAAAACTCACAACTGTTTCAGCATTGTCCCAATTGCGAATGGCATTGCGACCCTCGTCAATGTATGCCTTGCCTTCTGTTATGTAAGCATTGCCCGCCAAGGTTACTACGGTTTCATCTTGCGCTACTGAGGGAAGCGAAAAAAGCGCACAGAGGGCGAAAGATAGGAGACTAAAAATACTTTTTTTCATATTTAGAATTGTTTTAAATTTTCATAAGGAACAGAGAGTGTAATATTTCACACACTCAGCGTATAGAACACGAACTTTTTATTGAATTTCGATTTCGTCAATGAAGAGAAAGGCGGGATGCCCCTTACCTCCGTGCCATTCGGGAAGCGAATGTTCGGGAGCGGCAATAACCTTAACGTAACGCGTAGTGACAGGCGTAAAATTCATCTCGTGATCGTAAATGCCGTTTGCGTTTTCAAGCGTCAAAACTGGGAAATCGCCAGTTGCCACTTCCGTAAAGTTCTTACCATCTGAGGAAACCTCCACGGCAAAGTGACGTACGTCGAACACCCAGTCACCCTTTTCCACGCAAGTGCTGATGCCCACCTTGCTAATCTCCATTTCCTTTTGAAGGTCAATCACTGCCTCCATGTCGTTACGGTAGAAAGCAATCCAACGTCCGGTTTTGTAGTTACCATTACCCTTCAAACCGTCCACCAAAGTGGGAGCGCCACCAAATTCATACTGCTTATTGATAGGTTTCAGCATGGTAATGGGTTTCATACTTGCCTTGTTGAACTTAATTTTCTCACCAATCACACGACCTAACTTTTCGCCACGAACGGCACGCGCCTTAAAGGTGCAAGAATCCGTAATGGCAATGGGTTCCTTATAAAGCGGAGAAGCTGAAGTAGGTTCTGTGCCGTCAAGGGTATAGTGAACGTCAGCGTTGTCAATAGTTTTGAGCGTAATCATCAACGCATTCTTCACCGTGTCGGGATCAAATGAAGCGGTTACGTCAAACACGTGTGTCGCATAGTTATACCCCTTCATGTCATAGGTTTTCACCATCTGGGGAATGCGCTGGAGGAAGTTTTCATAGTTCTTCAATTCAGGCATTGTCCATTGCACTTCTGCGAGAGCCGCCATGCGGGGAAGTTCCATGTATTCCACGTGGCTGTAAGTGGGAATGTATTCTGTCCAAAGGTTAGCCTGTGCACCGATAATGTGCTTTGCCTCTTCGGGAGTCAACACTTCAGGAACGGGTTCAAGTTCATACACCTTTTCCAAGGGGAGGTACCCACCGATTGCGAGAGGTTCGCCCTCGGTATCCTTGGTTTGATAATAGTCGAAGTACATGAATGTCGTGGGCGACATAATTACGTCGTGTCCTTGGCGAGCTGCTTCGATGGCTTCGCCGAATCCGCGCCACGCATGCACAGTGGCGTTGGGCGCCAAGCCACCTTCAAGAATTTCATCCCAACCAATAATCTGGCGTCCCTTGCTGTTGAGGAACTTTTCGGCATGGTTGATTACGAAACTCTGGAGGTATTCTTCCTTAGAGTGTTTTTCATCGCTTCGGATACCGAGGTCTTTAATACGCTTCTGACACTTAGGACATGAAGCCCAACGTACTTTTGGACATTCGTCACCTCCAACGTGGATATACTCTGAGGGGAAGATGTCAATGATTTCCATGAACACGTCTTCGATAAAGCGGAGGGTTTCATCGTTACCTGCACAAAGTACATTCTCAGATACACCCCACATTTTCCAAACTTCATACGGGCCACCCGTACATCCGAGATGGGGATAAGCAGTAAGCGCCGCCTGCATGTGTCCAGGAAGGTCGATTTCAGGAATTACGGTGATGTGACGCTCAGCGGCATACGCCACAATCTCGCGTGCTTCATCCTGTGTGTAGTGACCGGAGTGAGGAGTACCGTCATATTCACCACTGTTTCTGCCTATCACGGTTTCAGGACGGTAAGCCGCCACCTTTGTCAACTCAGGAAATTTCTTAATTTCAATACGCCAACCTTGGTCATCCGTAAGGTGCCAGTGGAAGCGATTGATGTTGTGAAGCGCAAG
>CALFGU010000133.1 GCA_937877685.1 uncultured Prevotella sp. | reverse complement strand
CAATTCGTATGCGATAAGCAAAGATAACACCCCGCAAGGATTCGTGTTATTCGTGCAATTCGTGTTCTCTAAAATAAAGAGACAAATTTTACCGGACAGCAATAATCAGATTTTGTAAAAACAATTCCTCACTTACGGCGTCGTAAGTTAAAAAGGATTCGCCTTAAGTGGCACTTTGTTTCAAGCATTTAGGACCCGCCCCCAAGCAGGTCCTGGGGAAACTCATCCTAACCTCAAAATCAACACATTCAATGAAACACACGTTCATTCTTCTGTTTTCTCTTCTTTCGCTCATCACACAGGCGCAAGAATATAGCGTAAAGGGCATCGTTGTTGACAAACAAACGCAGGAAGTTTTGCCCTTGGCGAAAGTCACGTTACAAACCTCCGACACCATTAAACTGCTCAATGCGCAAACCAATAAAGTCATGAGTTATCCCGTTGAACTGGGGCAAGTGACTACAAACGACAAAGGGGAATTTTTCCTCAAGGCTGACGCTGGCAAGTTGGTGGTAAACATTGCGCTGACGGGATTCGACACGCTCATTCGCCGCATTGAATTGACGGAGCAACACCCCGCCGTGGATTTGGGTAAGTTGGAACTCACCTCCTCCGACTATCAATTGGACGAAGCACAAGTCACGGCGCTCGCACGAATGATGACCGTGAAAGAAGACACCTTGGTGTTTCACACAAAAGCCCTGCGCCTCCCTCCCGGTGCTTCGCTCGCCACATTGATGAGCCAACTGCCCGGCATTTCGATGGACAATAACGGCAACGTAACATTTAACGGCAAGACGGTGAGTCAGGTGCTTGTAGATGGCAAACCCTTCTTCGGCGATGTGCAGACGGCGATGGCGAATATGCCTACGGATGCCGTGAAGGACGTGAAGTTGTACGAGAAGACGGATGAGGAGAAGCAGTTTCGCAGTGAACTGGACGCGAACAAGGCGACCGTGGTGGACCTCACGATTAAGGAGGAGTATAAATCTACGTGGATGGCGAACGTAAACTTGGGCGGTGGCACGAATGAGACGTACGTGGGCAAGGTGTTCACTACAAATTTCACCGACCACCGACGCTTGGCGGCGTATGCACAAGCCAACAACATCAGTGAGAACCAGAGTGTGGACCAAAACGGAAACTGGCGCCACTTCAACGCGGGCAATGGACTTTACACCTATCGCAAGGCGGGAAGCATGTTGCAATGGGACAACGGCAAGGGATATTCCGATGCGGGTTACTTGACCAGCAACGCCAATATCCACGTGACGCACAACGATCAAACCGCCATTAGTTACAACACCACAGAGTCGATTCTCGGAGCCGGCAGTGCGCTCTACACTTACGGAAAGGGCATACGAAAGGAGCATGACGTGAAGGTGAATGCCGACGGCAGGCTCACCTATAACTGGAATGCCAGCAATCGCCTCAACCTATCGACACGCCTTAACTATGGCGGAAGCGATAGCAAGTATCAGGGCGTAGCTTCCACCTATCACAAGCGCCCTGAATACACAGACAATCTTGCCGAAAGCCTTTGGGCGGACAACCTTACCGACGCTACGCGCCAGCAGGCTACGAATGCCGTTCGCTCTCGTTACACCACGGATGCAGAAGTGTATTCGGCATCGCTCAATGTGAAATACACGCATCTGTTTAAGAAAGAGGGTCGCACGTTCGACGCTTCTATTGATGCATCGTTCCATGACAAGCCAGGTGAGTCGCACGGCACGGTCAACTATCGCTACTTCAACGCGGCAGCTCCGAAACCTTATGCTGACTACCGCCAATTTAAGGACCAACCTCGCAGTGGTTATACCGTCTATACCTCTATAGAATATGGCGAAAAACTCTCGAAGCCCCTCAAGTTGTCGGCATACTATTTTGCCTCGTACAGTAAGAACGACGATCGCTCCACGCTCTACGACATTTATGACGTCCCTTTGAGTTTGCGCCCCACATTGGGCGACTCATTAGAGTTTGTGCGCAACGTGGAAAACTCCTACCATTCCGACCATTACACCCTCAAGAACAGTCTTACCTTGCGCCTATCAGGATGGTGGGACAAGGTGGAATTAGAACTCCAGCCCGCCCTCGGCATACACAATGAGCGATTGGAATATGAGCGTGGCGACAAGCGCTTTGAGCCTCAGCGCAACCGACAGTATGCTTCGTTGCACACCTATCTGAAGTATAAATTTACGAAGCAGAACTACATTCAATTCTCCTACGGCGGAACGACCCGTCGCCCCTACCTCATGCTTTTGCTACCCGTTACATACACGGGAAACCCCATGGAAGAAGTCGTTAATAATCCCGGACTGAAGACGGGATGGGACAACCGCTTCGACCTTCGTGCATATCGTTTCAACACCAAGCGTGGCGATAGTTACAACGGTTATCTGTATTTCAACCACAACACGAAGAATTGGATTTCTACCGTAGAGCGCGACCCCGCAACGGGTTACACCCGCCGCAGCATGACGAACGTTTCGGGCAATTATGATTGCGGTTTCTCTTTCCGCACCAGCCAACCGCTCGACACGGCACAAGCGTTTACGCTCTCGGCTTATACCAACCTTGCCTATATACACATGAAGGGGCAAGTGGGAGAATTGGGCGATGCGCTCGGACTTTCCACCATCAATCTGTTGAAGCCCACCGTCAGTCTCTCTCTGCGTTGGCGCCATGACATTTGGAGCGTCTTCTTGAGCACTATGTACATGGGCGAATATGCCACTTACAAACAGGCGCCTCAGTTCAGCCAGCGTGGACATACCTACGAGGTGAACCTCTCTCCGCAAGTCAACCTCCCCTTCGGCATGAGCATCCACTCAAACTTTATTTACTACACCCGAACGGGCTATGACGACGCCCTGCTCAACCATGACCAGTGGCTGATCAACGCCACCATCTCGCAATCCTTCTTGAAAGACAAAGCCCTCACCTTGCAATTAGAAGCCGTTGACTTGCTCCGCCAAAAGACTTCCGAAAGCAGCAATGTAGGTACCGGCACCCGCCAATTCGGTCGCACCGAAACCTTCCACAGCTACGTCATGCTCCACGCCATTTACAAGTTTAAGTTGTAAGGTCTTTTGCGGATCAAACAAACCTTTTTATCGCAAAAATTATAGGGGATAATATAGCAAAACTGCTATATTATCCCTCTTTTTTGGCAATAATATAGTTGTTGACCTTGGTAAGTAGTAAGTAGTAGGTAGTAGGTAACCCATGCGGAGGTGAATTTAGTGAGGAGTGAGGAGAGAGGAGTCCTTGCGGAGGTGAAGGGCGAGGAGTGAGTTCCGGACGGCGCTCTCCCCCTGTTTATAGGGGG
>CALFGU010000132.1 GCA_937877685.1 uncultured Prevotella sp. | reverse complement strand
CCCAAAGCGCAGGTAGATGTCTGCCTTTAGTCCCGCCTGACTTTTGGCGTAAGCGACGTCGGCATCCGCCTGGGTGAGTCTTCGTTGCCATGCCACAACGTCGGGGGCGCGCTCCAAGGCTATCGCCAATGCTTTGGCGGCAGATACGGCAAAGATGGGGACAATGCTGTCCGTTTTTATGACAATACTGTCTTCCGAAGTAATGCCAAGGTAGGACTTCAACGACTGCATGGCGTAATCCAATTGAGTACCCGCGTTGAGCAAGTCCGTTTCTTCGTTGAGGCGCTTCACCTCCAACTGCAACATGTCGCTCTCCGTAATCGTTCCTAATTCGTAACGCCCTTGCGCAATGCGGTAAAGGGTATCGGCTTGCGCAAAGTTCTTACGGGCGCTCTCCAAATTGCTTTGTGCCATGGCGAGGGAGAAGAAACGGCTTACGGTAGCCTGCTTCACGAGTTCCACGGTCTCCACATACGAGCGCTGGGCCTCAATATATTTAGCCGGTTCCAGACGCTTGTTCCATTTCAAGGAATTGTAGCCAAAGAGTTGCTGCTGGTAGGTGAGAAACACGGGCGCCGTTTGCCACGAAGTGGACTTGCTGGAGAAGAGTTCCAGGCGTTCCAACGACGATTCCAGACTCAAGGTGCCTCCCGTAAAGGAAATGTTTTGTGTGAGACTCAAACTCATGTCCGTAGAAAGCAAATTCTGCTCAACATACTTCACGCTGCCGTCCCCCAGCGTCACCTTTGAGATGCTACGGTTGAGATAGGGCGAAGCGTTCAGCGTAACCGAGGGCAGGTAATTGGCTTTGTAGTTGCGGTAGTTCCAATAGGCGGCTCTAAAGGTATGGCGGGCGGCACGCGCATCGGGCGACTGCTCGCAGGCAAGGGTTAAGGACTCTTCAAGGGTAAGCACGCGCTGTGCGAATCCGCACAAGGGAAGCAGCATTAGGACAAGGGAGATTAACGTACGCATGGGACGAATGTTGGGGTGGGGAGGTTAATAAATAAGGTGTGTAGTGGTTCTTAAAATGCGCAAGTTCTCAAAGTGAAGTCCTAAAGGCGCACGTCGTGCATCACTTTTGAAGTCGTCAATGTTACTATCTATCGTCTTTAATATTTTGTGCGTAGC
>CALFGU010000131.1 GCA_937877685.1 uncultured Prevotella sp. | reverse complement strand
ATGACTACCCCCTGCTCCCCAAGCACGCAGGCGCGCAAACCATACCCCCATTAACGGCATCCATCTTTAATCCGCTGACCCAGCGCTATGAGCAACTCTCCACGGGCCCCATCTCCCTCCATGTGCTCCCAGCGCTCCCAGCGTCTGCGCCCCAGAGCAATCATCATGCCCTGCACCCCGTCCACGCGGGACATCATCAAGCAGTGCCTGCCGGCGATTACATCACATGGGGAAGCATTGCCTATGGCTTGAAATACCTCTTCATCGCCCTAATGGGAGGCATCATTTACATTATCATCAAGCGCTTCCGCAGTCGCGACAAAGCGTCAAAACTCAAAAACAAAGCCCTCTATAAAGCATCGCTCCTCTTAGAGTCAGCCCAGCAATGCATAAAGGCAAACGATAGCGCCACCTTCCATGCAAAAATTCATGAAGCCATCATGCTTTATCTCGAAATAAAGTTCAATTTAAAGCGCGCCGAGCAGGGCAGAGCGCACATTCACAGCCTCCTCACCGCCCACGGGGCAGAAGAAACCACCTCCCGCCAGTTGCTTCGCATCATCGACACCTGTGAATACGCCAAGTTTGCCCCGCCCTCCGACTCAGGCATCCTTTCACAACTCCTCAACGAAACGTCTGAAACCTTACGCCAAATTGATATTGATGCAAAATAAGCAAAGAGAGAGGGGGGGAGGAAAGCGAAAATGACCTAAAAGGGAAAAGGGAAAAGGGAAAAGGGAAATTTGTATGTAAGTTCAGAAGTCAAGAGGTCGCCATTCGGACTTTGAAGACAGAAGAACATAATAAACAAAACATCAACTTTTGCAAAACTTAAGCAGAGTCAGTTTTTTGAGGTTCTGAGGTTGTGAGGTTGTGAGCCCATCTGCGGATGGTTGTTGTACGCTGTCAGTTGTTCTCTCCTCCCCCTTTATTCTTATGTCAATAAAAATCTTATTCGGACTTTGAAGACAGAAGAACATAAGAAACAAAACATCAACTTTTGCAAACTTAAGTTGAGTCAGTTTTTTGAGGTTCTGAGGTTGCGAACCCATCTGCAGATGGTTGGTGTACGCAGCCTGTTGTACTACAAGTGAATGGAAGTATATAAAAATCCTTCACAACGTTAGGGGAGATGCTCTGCTTTCCAAGCGGAGACGTCGTTATACTATGTGCAGAGTTGCCATGAACTATTTAAACGTATCAAATTTACATACGCGCGGGGAGTTGTCCACAACGTTACTCACATAATCAAATATCATGGCATTCAAAAAAATGTTTTTTGTTAGGAAATAGCAGTTGAAGGACCCTCGTCAAGCGCACTTTTTTCTTTTTTGAGCGCGTTTTTTGCCCCTCTAAGGGTCTTTTTTTCTCCTTTAAGGCCTTTTCAAGCCCCTCTAAGTGGTCATTTTTCATCTTATTATAGCACGTCATGAGTGAAGAAACGACTTTAGCCAGGGTTGGAAGACCCTTAAAGGGTACTTTTAAGCGCATTTAGTAGGCATTTTTATATTCAATAGGGTGCAATTTCCGTCTTAAAAGAGGCATTTTATCGCCTTTTTTTCCTCTGAGTGCGATTGATAGGGGAAAAAATAAAGTCGCCTGATTCGCTTACAATGGCGCTTGTGTGTTACATATCCCCCCATAACTAATAATTTATAACTAATTGTATAACAACACTTTCGACCACAAATAAGACAAATATAGGGAATCAACAATTAACACACCACACACATTATAACACACATAAAATTCCTTTTTCCCTTTTCCCTTTTAGGTCATTTTCGGCTTTTATAAATATAATAATAAATAATAATATTATATATTATATATATGAGTATGAAAAATGACCTAAAAGGGAAAAGGGAAAAGGGAAAAGGGAAAAATGTTATAGATTTTGTATATTATCCTTTGGATTTTATAGAATACGATTTTTGTGGTTAATTGAAAACATATATATCTTAGCATCACCAAAAGAGGTTATAACAGATATACGTTTCTTAATTCTAACTTAGTTTTTCTTAAGTTAGACTTAATTCTTCTTATTTCGTAATTAAGAAAGCGCGTTTCCCATAACATACAACCCACCCATTTTAAGTTTTCATCACGCGAAGCGCAGAAGCTCAAAAAGTTCCTTTTTCCCTTTTCCCTTTTCCCTTTTAGGTCGTTTTCACTTTCACAAAAGTACGCTAATGAAAAAAAAATGAGAATCTGACGTTTTATCAAAGATGTGGGTTATAAAAAACGAGACACCCTTGCAAGGGCATCTCGTAATTTAAATGAGCCGAAAGCGGGACTCGAACCCGCGACCTACGCATTACGAATGCGTTGCTCT
>CALFGU010000130.1 GCA_937877685.1 uncultured Prevotella sp. | reverse complement strand
GATTACTTTGAGAGCGAAGAGATTGGGCGCGACGCCGACTATGATAAGGGGCGCGCAGGCGCACCCAACGACGACGACGGATTAGACCTTTCAGATAATCGCATTGCTGAGGGATACAATCCCGATGGTGGTACCCACGAGTTTCAAATTGCTGAGGCGCCTACTTTTTACGACTCTTTGGAGGATCAACTTATCGTTTTTGACCTCACAGAAGAGGAGCACGAAGTAATGCGTTACCTCATCGGTTCGCTCGACAATAACGGCTACCTGCTGAAAGCACTTGAGGGAATCTCAGACGAACTCTTTGTCTATGCCCATAATAACGTGAGCGTAGCCCAATTGGAGCGACTCTTGGGAATGTTACAAACGCTGGAACCCCTTGGAGTTGGTGCGCGCAACGAACAGGAATGTCTCTTGCTCCAGCTTCGCGGAAAGCCTCTGGAGGCGGAGTTAAAAGACAGCGCTATTACGGCGGTGGAGAAATTTTATGACCTTTTCATACACAAAAAGTGGGACACGCTACAACGCCGCTTACGCCTCAACGATGAGACCTTTGAGAAGGTGCTCCACGTCTTGACCCACCTCAATTTAAAACCTGGCGCTGACCTCAACGATACGATGGTGGGCAGCGCACCTACTATTATTCCCGACTTCATCGTGAAGGTGACAAACGAGGGTGAGGTGGTTGTAGAATTGAACAACGGCAACGTCCCCGAACTCTGCATCAGCCCCTCCTACCTTGAGATGGTGCGCCAACTGGCTCCAAAGGGGAACGAACTGAGTAAGTCGCAACAGGACGAACTCGTATTGGTGCAAGATAAAATCACCGCCGCCGACAACTTTATCAACACGATGAAGATGCGAGCGCTCGCCCTGAAAAGCGTGGGGCGGATTATTGTGCAAAAGCAGCGCGCCTTTTTCCTCAACGACGACGATGAAACGCTGCTCATTCCGATGAAACTCAGCGATATATCCGACGCTTTGAACATACATGTATCTACCGTGTCGCGCGTAGTGCGTAGCAAGTATTTGCAAACCGACTACGGCATGTATCCGCTGAAGTTTTTCTTCTCCTCCACCTTTATTTCTCAGAAAGGTGAGGAGCAATCGGCACACCTTACGCGCCTGAAACTTGAGGAAGTCGTGGCGGCAGAAGATAAGAGTCACTTTCCGACGAACAAATTGCTGAGGCCGTGACAGCACTTGGATATCCCATTGCGCGCCGCACGGCAACCAAGTATCGTGAGATGTTGGGCATCCCTGAGAAGCGACTGAGAAAGCAGGTATAGTGCCCCACCCTTTTCGCTCAATCCCGTTACACCACCGTAGTAACAATCTAACGACAAATACACCTCGCTGTGAACAATAGATTCTTGCTCACCACAGCAAAACTCATAT
>CALFGU010000129.1 GCA_937877685.1 uncultured Prevotella sp. | reverse complement strand
TCATTCCGGCAACGCCAGAACCAATTACCAAAAAATCGAATTTGCGAATCATCTTTTGAAGCTTAATTCTATGCACCCGCAAATCTACAAACTTTTTTCAAGTTGCAGACATTGCAGGCGCATATTTCCATCTATGCAGGCGCAAGAGACCAGAAAAAGTCCCTCTCACGCACCTTGTGAAAACCCTTTCTGAAGAATCTGTGTCCGTTTTTACATCTGATAAGAAGATTTAACGCTGCGTTAAGAGTTCATGCCGAAACAAGTCCATACATTTGCACCGTCTGACAGCTATAAAACCGGTTTTATCTTTTTACTAACAAACAACAAAACGATTATGAAAAAGATTTTTACCCTCATGTCTCTTGCCCTCGTAACAATGGCAATGAGCGCACAAGTTTACGTAGGTGGTGGCGTCAACATGTGGCGCGACACAGACAATAACAAGACAACAATCGGCATTTCTCCAGAAATGGGCTACAAGATGAGCGACAAATGGGCGCTGGGGATGGGCTTAGATTGCTCTTACATTTATGAAAAGGGCACTGACATTTACCGCGTGGCGGCTATGCCTTATGTGCGCTACACAGCAGTTAAGATGGGCCCCGTAAGCCTTTTTGCAGATGGCACTGGCGGAGTTGCCGTGAACAAAGTTGACGGCGGAGACGACTTTACGAGTTGGCAAGTGGGCATTAAACCAGGGGTGATGGTGGAACTTACGCCCCGAATCTCCTTCCTCGCTCATACAGGCTTCCTGGGATACCGTGACACGGACAAGTACGACTATTTTGGCGACAGCGGATTCGGATTTAAGATGAGCACTTCCGACCTCCGTTTCGGTTTGCTTTGGAACTTCTAAACACAACAGCCAAGAAAACAAGCATAAATCTCTGAATATCACACCCGAAACTTCACCCCGAGCAACCCTCTTAAACAGGGGCAAAACAAAGAGTAATATTCGACATTTTATTTGGGCACTTAGGACGTGCAGTTTGTAATATTATTTTCCTAAAAAGGGATATTGTTTTGACAGGGTGAAAGCGACACGTTGGAAAACGACTTTCAAGAATCATCATCTGGGCGATGCACTCGCGCATTGTCCAGATGTTTTTTGTATGTACACTTTCAAACCGAAAAAAGTTTCCTCTAATCTGTCCCATTTTACGGATTTCGCGTTCGCTTATTCGCGCGAAGAGATATTTCCCTATCATTTTGTAAAAAAGGTTTAAAACTTGTTCTTAGATTTGCCATGTTTAAACAACCACATTATTATTAACCTCAGCATGAGTTAAGTTCGTGAATATCAAACAAGACTCGTGTTTTAAAACCTTAAACATTATGAAAAAGATTTTTGCATCTTTGGTGGTTCTCCTCGTTTCCGTGGCAGTTAACGCACAAGTTTATGTTGGTGGTGGTATTGGTTTTTCTAATGTAGAAAACACAGCTGATGACAGTAAAGCAACTACCTTTGTTATCAAACCAGAAATTGGTTACAAGTTAGATAGCAAATGGGATATCGGTACAACTCTTAATTTTGAATATGCAAAGGAAGGTGCTTACAAAGCAACAAGTTTTGCCGTTGAACCTTACGTTCGCTACAATGCGTTGAAAGTAGGTGCTGTAACGTTTTTTGCAGATGCTGCAGCTGCTGTTGCTGCGTTGAAAGTGGATGGTGGTGACAGTTATAGCGGATGGTCTGTCGCTATTAAGCCAGGTGTTTCGGTTGACGTAACTAAGAAGTTGACATTCGTAGCACACGCTGGTGGCATAGGTTATTTCGACACAGAAGATATCAACAATCGTAAGGGATTTGAAGCAGGTATCAGCACAGAAGACCTTACTTTCAGTTTGCTCTGGAACTTCTAAATTCAACAGCATAATTTTTGAAGCACACCACCCCTAACCCTGCTGACTGGGATTCGTAAAAAGGGGTAAGCACTTCGAATTATCATTCATATCATCTGGGCGATGCACATGCGCATTGTCCAGATGTTTTTTTGTGTGTCAGACCTGCTAATTCTAAGGTTGGGACGCATTTTTTGGGGGTGCCAAACGGTTTTTTTAAAGAAACGTTAAGAATCCAGCAGTTTTTTTCTACTTTTGCTTGTTGTGCTCGTAAAGCGCTATAGAATTTGTAGCGAGTCCAATTTACGGACTTTAGGAAAATCCATTACGCCACCCACTTTTTAGATGAACTCCACAATTTCTCCCTTTGCACGACCGCTGTACGTGATGCTGAAACCCATTGGGGCGCATTGTAACTTGGCGTGCGACTATTGTTACTACCTTGAGAAGGCGAAGCTCTATGACGACGTGCCCCGACACGTTATGAGCGAAGAACTTCTTGAGGAATTTGTGCGTCAGTATATTGGTGCGCAGACAATGTCGGAGGTGCTCTTCACTTGGCATGGCGGAGAAACGCTCATGCGCCCACTTTCGTTTTACAAAAAGGCGATGGAACTACAGCGCAAGTATGCCGGAGGGCGCAGAATTGACAACTGTATTCAGACCAACGGAACGATGCTCACGGATGAGTGGTGCCGATTTTTCCGCGAGAATAATTGGCTCGTGGGAGTCTCTATCGACGGCCCTCAGGAGTTTCATGATGAATACCGTAAGAATCGTGCGGGCGCGCCTTCGTTTCACAAGGTGATGAAGGGCATAGAGTTGCTCAACAAGCACGGAGTGGAGTGGAACGCCATGGCGGTTGTGAACGACTTTAACGCGGACTATCCACTGGATTTCTATCACTTCTTCAAAGAAATCGGTTGTCGCTACATCCAATTCACACCCATCGTAGAGCGCATCCGTCGACATGATGACGGAAGGCATCTTGCGCACATCAGCGACGGAGAGGAATGCCCCTTGGCGGATTTTAGTGTGACACCAGAGCAATGGGGAAACTTCCTTTGCACTATCTTCGACGAATGGGTGAGGAATGATGTGGGCGAAGTGTTCGTTCAGATTTTCGATGCCACGTTATGCAACTGGGTAGGTCACGCTCCCGGCGTTTGCACTATGGCACGCTCGTGCGGACATGCCGCCGTGATGGAATTTAATGGCGATGTCTATTCCTGCGACCACTTCGTGTTTCCCGAATACAAGTTGGGGAACATCCGCACACAGACACTCACGCAAATGCTCTACTCTCCGCGCCAAGACGAATTCGGAGCAATGAAAATAAACTCCCTTCCGCGCCAATGCAAGGAATGCACGTATCTCTTCGCATGTAACGGAGAATGCCCCAAGAATCGTTTTGCAAAAACAAAGGACGGAGAGGCGGGACTCAATTACCTCTGTGCGGGCTACCGCAAGTATTTCGAACACGTGGCGCCCTATATGGACTTCATGAAAGAGGAACTACGGAACGAGCGTCCGCCTGCAAATGTAATGGAATTTGCACGTAAGAATATTTTTACCTAACTCCAATAAATTAAAGAATGAAATCGTTCTACCACTTCTGCAGTCCTGTGCTTTCTAAGGACTGGTGGCTGACATGGGTTGGCATAATTGTTGGTTGCACCATTATGGCTGCTGGCTTTGTGTTTTTCATCAACCCCTATAACATAGTTCCTGGGGGCGTTTACGGTACGTGTATCGTGCTCCACTCCCTCTTCCCCTCGGTTCTTGTGGGTACGTTTGGCTATATGCTTGACATCCCCTTGATGTTGCTTTCCTTGGTGCTTCTCGGGGCAAAGTTGGGTACGCGCACGATTTTTGCCGTGCTGATTACGCCTACCATCATGAACTTGCTTACCACCATAGCTTATCCTACGCGAGAAGCCATGATGAGCCTTGACCCAGCGCTGATGCTTAATGGAGCCTTAGACCTGTCAAACGACCTTATGCTCACCAGCATTATTGGGGCAGTGATGATTGGGATAGGTTGCGGTATCGTTGTTAGGTGTCAGGCAACTACGGGAGGTTCTGACATTGTGGCGATGATCCTTCAGAAATATTGCAAGATTAAGTTCAGTAGCGGCATTCTGTTGGTGGATGCAATCGTAGTGATTTTTGGACTTGTCGTTTTCGGATTTGGCATTGGTGCTCCCGAAGACAGTCAACCCTCTGTGCTACTTTCCTTCTATTCACTCATTGCCATTTTCGTTTCGGCGAGAGTCTTGTCCTTTGTCATCAATGGTAAGAAGGACGATAAGTTGATTTTTGTTATCTGTGACAAACCCGTTGAAGAATTGCGCCAATTCATTCTTCACGAACTGGAGCGCTCGGCAACGATTATTAAAAGTAGCGGACTTTATACGGGCAATGACAAGGAAATGATTTTCCTCGTGGTGAGTTACAAAGAGGTGAACGACGTAAAACTTAAGATTAAGGAATGTGACCCCCTCTCCTTCGTGGTCGTTACTGACGCTTATGACACCTACGGCGAAGGATGGAAAACCCTTCCTGAGAAACACGAGTTGCAACCTGAGTAAGCAGGGATACACATTATTATATTAGCGAGGTGGAGACAAATTCAAGGCGGATTTGTCTCCACTTATTTTTGTGTCTATACGACATCGTTTTCAAAAAAAATAAAAATTTTTCAACAAGCCGACTCCCCTTTGTTTATAAGGGAAGTCTCGGCATAGGCATTTCTTGAAAACGGATGAAAAAGTGAAGCGTGGTTTCACGGCGTCGTAACTTTGCATTGTCAAACGACGAAACACCCTGCTTCAAGGAAGACATCATTCTTCCTACTGCGCAGTTGAAGACACGGACGTTTCAAGGGCGACGCATTTAATTACTTATTATTCATCTTTAATACCATTTAAAACTATGTTGAAGTATCTTTTAATTTCTCGCAAGAACCCCATTACTAAGGAGTATGCTTACCACGCATCTGCAATCCCTGTTACCCCCATCCACATGGATGAGTTGGCTCAGGACATCAGTGACAATTGCACGGCAACCGTTCATGACGTCAAGGTTGTTATTTCTGCCCTTGAAGAAGCCGTTTACAAGGCGCTTCGTAACGGTAAGAGTGTGCGCTTGGGCGATCTTGGTTCGTTTCATGCCAGAATTTCGTCAAAGAGTGCCGCTACGGAGGAGGACTTTAAGCAAGAAAATCTTCTCGGTGTGAAGGTGCGTTTTACGCCCTCAAGCAAGATGCGCTACGAATTGAGTTTGAAGAATCCTAAGATGGAACTCGAACGTCAATAAAAGAGGAAGAATTGACCACGAAAAAGGGGAAAACGGATCCATATCTCCACCTCCTTGTGAGGGTCAATGATTTGAACACCAGGCATTATCAGTGACACCCAATCATGTATAACCTTAACACCTTTAGAAATGACAGAAAATATTCAAAATCTACCTGTTAAAAACATCTGGGGCGTTATTATTCGCGCTATCATAACCATTCTTTCGGCTATTTCTGGAGCATTTTTCGGAGCAACGATAAGTTAATCATTTAGTAGGCAAGGGAGGCAAAGTTTCTCCCTTGCTTTTTGCATATAGAAAGGAAATGGCAGACAAATCTGAAAACAAGGTCTGCAAGTAAATACTGAAGCAGAGGGGTTAAAAACTGAGGTTTTACTTTGTCAATCACCTGCGATTGATTAATTTTGCTAACCATCGTGGGTATGACAATAAAAGTCACCATCTTACGTTATAAGAAAAATGCCTTTAGACACCATGAAGTATAAAATTCTCCCACTCTTGATGCTGTTGCTTGGAGGTTTTACCCCAGAAGCAATGGGCAAAATCAAGAACGACTCCCTGCAATATCGCATTGAGGCATCGGCAAGCGTTGCTCCCGAGGGGGCGATGCCCTTATGGTTAGTGAGCAACAAATATGGGTTGTCCTCACTTCAGGATGCTTCAGGATACGTGCGCTTTGGGGTAAAGCAACCCTCCTTTGAGTTTAGCAAATCTGCAGATTGGAAATTGGGTTATGGCGCAGACTTGGTGGTGCCCGTAAATTATGCTACAGAGAATATAGAAACAGGAAAGCAACGCACAAATTTCATTGTGCAGCAACTATATGCCGACTTGGATTACAAATGGTTACGCCTTTCCGTCGGAGCAAAAGAGCGCCCGATGGAAATGAAGCACCAAGCGCTGAGTAGCGGTAGTCAAACTTTCGGCATTAATGCGCGCCCCGTTCCAGAAATACGTTTAGAAATTCCTGAGTACGTAAGTTTGACGGGCAAGTCAAACCCTTGGCTCGCTATTAAAGGCCATTTCGGTTTCGGAATGCTTACGGACGGAAGTTGGCAAGACGCTTATGTGCCAGAAAGCGGACGTTGGGCAGATGGTGCACTGTTGCACACAAAGGCGGGATATATGCGTCTTGGAAATCCCGAGAAATTCCCCCTCGTTTGGGAAGGCGGTTTAGAAATGGCCACACAGTTTGGCGGCACTATCTATAACCCCACGGGCAGAGCGGGACATTATGGCGAGAAACTCGAAATGGGGCAAGGTCCTAAGGATTTTATTGACGCCATTTTCGGACAGGGAAGCGACGCCACGGATGGTAATTTCCTGAATGCGCAAGGAAATACGTTGGGAAGTTGGTTGTTTTCGCTGACTTACCAAGCTAAGGATTGGAGTGTGCGTGCCTATTATGACCACTTCTTTGAAGACCACTCGATGATGTTTTTCCAATACGGATGGTTGGATGGTTTGGTGGGCATAGAGTGCAAGTTTCCCAAGAACAAGTTTGTCAACACGTTGGTTTACGAATATGTGAAGACAGATTACCAAGCGGGTCCCGTTTATCACGACCACACACCCGAGATTCCGGATCAAGTGAGCGGGCGTGACAATTATTACAACCACAATCTCTATGCGGGTTGGCAACACTGGGGACAAGCGATGGGCAATCCCTTGTTCACCTCTCCGCTTTACGCAAAGACGGGTGACTTAACCTTCTTGAGCAATCGCTTTGTGGCACACCACTTCGGCATCGAAGGCACTCCCGCCGAAGGGTTAAGCTATCGTTTGCTCCTTAGTTACGCCACGCATCTCGGAACCTACACAGATCCCTACCTTAAACGCAAATACATGACAAGCGGTCTGGCAGAATTGAACTACAATTTCAATCACTTCAAGTGTTTGAGAAACAAGGGTTGGGAAGCAACAACTGCTGTCGCCTTTGACCGAGGAGAACAGATTGGAGACAACCTTGGATTTACGCTCTCCATAAAGAAAACGGGGTTGTTGCTGAAGTAACACATTAAGATTCCACCATGAAACAGATTATAGGTCTCTTGATGCTCCTCATGATGGGGGCATATTCTTGTGACAAACTCCCCAAGAATGATGATTTAGACGGCATGTGGCATTTGCAAGAGATGACGCTCCTGAATGCAAATCCCGAACAGACAGAAAATTGCTCGGAAAGCGGTATCTATTGGAACATCAACTTGGATTTGTTGCAGATTTACTCGAAAAAGCGAGTGATGTTTCACGATGAAACTTCGGGGCAGGACGTTTATCATGCCTACTGCCGCTTTAAGCACACTGGCACCACGCTTAACATCAATCAGATATATTTAAGTTTTGACGTCAGAGACAGTTTACTGACCGACCCTGCCACAACTCTGATGGAACCTTATGGCATTATGGGTTGTGCTGACGCATTTCACATCGAACACTTAGGAAGCAAGCGCATGATTCTTGTGTCTGACGACAAGCGCCTGGTGTTTCGGAAATTTTAGAACAGGGGTAAGGTTTAAGGTTAACAATAAGAGGTTGACCGTCAACTAAAACTACCACAGAGTCATTAACATGAAGGTTAGTTTAATCACGATAACATTCAATAGCGAACGCACCTTAGAGGACACGATTCAGAGCGTCGTTGCTCAGGATTACCCCAATATTGAGTATATCATTATTGATGGGAATAGCAAGGATGGCACAATGAAGATTGTGGAAAAATATCATTCGCAGATTTCTAAAGTAGTGAGCGAACCCGACCGTGGACTTTATGACGCCATGAATAAGGGGTGGAAGCATGCCACGGGAGATATTGTGGGGTATTTAAATTCCGATGATTTCTTTGCTTGTAACGATGCCGTTTCGGCGGTAGTAAAGGAGTTTCAAAAAGACCCTACGCTCGATGGAGTGCATGCAAACCTCTACTATGTGAATGCCAACAACACCCAAAAGATTGTGCGCTATTGGAAAACTACAGAATATAAGCCTGGCGCCTTTCGAACAGGTTGGCATCCCGCACACCCCACGTTCTATGCCCGTCGTGAATGCTACGAACGTCTCGGAGGGTTTCGCCTCGACATGCCTCTCTCGGCAGACTTTGAGTTAATGCTTCGCTTCATAGAAGTAAACAAACTCAAGACCAAGCATTTGAACAAAGTGTTAGTAAGAATGCGCATTGGGGGAGCAACAAGCAGAAACATGATGAGCATTCTTCACGGCATTGTTCAGTGTCGCCATTCCTTCCGAGTAAATGGCATCAAAGAACCTTTTTATTACCCCGCACTACGACTCTTTCCGAAATTGCGACAGTTCATTCGCAGGTAACGACTAAGAGCATAAAAGCAATAGACTTTATAGCAAACACTTATTAAAGCAGAACATACTTTTTTCGTAAACATGAAATACAGAATCCTACTTCTTACTGCACTCCTCTTTGCCAGTATTTTTGCCACGGCGCAGAGCGTAATGACCGACGATCAGGTACTCAAGTACGTGATTGCAGAAACTCAGAAGGGTACGTCTCAACAGCAAATGGCGGCTGAATTAATTAAGAAGGGTGTTACCACTACACAGCTCCAGCGTGTGCGTCTTAAGGCAGAGAAATTGCGTAAGGAAGCAGAAAGTAGTGCGAAGAAACAAACCAAGAAAACGACTTCCACTTCTACAGAAGAGGACATATTGGTTGACGCTGCACAATCGCGTGCTGAAGAATTGGGATTAAACCAAGACGATGAAATAGTTGACGGGGGCAGTCAAGACATTCTTGGAATTACAGAAGAAGAACAACGCCAAGTTTTTGGTCGCAATATCTTCAATTCTAAGAAACTCACCTTCCAAGCCCCTGCAAATTTAACAACACCTGCCAATTACGTGCTCGGCGCTGGCGACCAAGTGATGGTTAATATTTGGGGAAATAGTCAGCAGACTATTGAATCGCCCATCACTTCCGATGGTTATATTGTTGTTGAAGGCGTAGGACCAATTAAGGTTGCGGGACTCACCGTTGACCGTGCAAAGGCGGTGCTTAGAAGTAAGTTAGGCGCATATTATAGTGGTTGTAGCATCGAACTTTCTTTGATGGAAGCGCGTAATGTTCAAGTACAGGTGATGGGTGAAGTAGAAGTTCCTGGTACTTATACCTTGAGCGCCCTCTCAACGGCCTTTAATGCCCTTTATATGGCAGGAGGTATCAGCAAGATTGGTTCACTTCGCGACATTAAGGTGTTCCGTGGCGGTAAGGTAGTCAGCGTTGTTGACGTTTACGATTATATTTTGAACGGTAAGGGCGCTGACAACGTCGGTTTGAAAGATAACGACATCATTATCGTGGGTGCATACAACAATTTGGTGCAAATTAAGGGTAGTGTGAAGCGCCCCATGTGGTATGAAATGAAGCATGGCGAAACTGTTGCTGACTTGTTGCGCTATGCAGGAAACTTCTCGGGAAATGCCTACACCAAGAGTGTGCGTATTACTCGTAAGTCTGGAGCAGAGTATAGCGTGCACACCATTAACGAAGAGCGCATGCCTACTTTCCAATTGGCAGACGAGGATCAGATTCTCGTTGACAGCATCCGCGCACGTTTTATGAACCGTGTGGAAGTGCGTGGCGCTGTTAAGTATCCTGGTCAGTTTGAATTGGGCGAGCAAATCAAGACAGTACGCCAGTTGCTCCTTGCGGCAGAAGGATTAAGCGAGGATGCTTATGAGGGCGTTGCGATTATGCACCGTGAAAATGCGGATTTAACCATCCGTATGCTCAACATTAATATACATGGCATCCTTAATGGCACAGCGGCTGACGTTGAACTAAAGAACAACGACGTCCTCTTCGTTCCCAGCAAATCGGATATGCTTGGCGAACGCATTATTGACGTAAAGGGTGAAGTGGTTTACCCAGGTATTTACCCCTATGCCGACAACACGAGCATTCAAGACATCATCTTGCAAACGGGAGGTTTGACCGAGGCAGGTTCATTAGCACGTATTGACGTCTTCCGTCGCATTCGTGACAATGCCTCTGAGCATGGTGGAACCAACAGTTCCGAAACCTTTACCTTCGCTCTCAATGAAGATTATTCTATTCGTCAAGACACCACCTTCTATCTCAAACCCTTTGACATCGTAGTGATTCGCAAAAGCCCCGCTTACGAAGAGCAACGCAATGTCTTCGTTCAGGGAGAAGTCAATTTTGAAGGACAATACACCATTAGTAATAAAAACTACCGACTCTCGGATTTGATTAAGGCTTGTGGTGGATTTACGGACCTTGCTTATATCAACGGAGCCCGATTAACGCGCCTTATGACTAAGGAAGAGATGGACCAACGCGACCAAGCTAACCTTAAGGCGCAGATTCAACTTTACGAAGACGGATTGAAGGAAGGTAAGGATTTGAACATGCAAATTGCCGATTCGCTTCTTTCACTCAAGATGAAGACGAGCAACACATTCCCCGTTGCAATTAACTTACAGCGCGCCATGGAAGAACCAGGTTCTGCCCACGATATCCTCTTACGCGAAGGCGATATCCTTGAAGTGCCCGAACGTAGTAACATCGTGAAGATTAGCGGTGAAGTAATGTATCCCGTAAGTATGAGCTACGAAGAAGGCAAGAGTCTGAGTTACTACATTAAGCACGCCGGCGGTTACAGCAGTAACGCAGCAAAGTCGCGCGTTTATGGCATTCAGGCAAATGGTAGTGTTGTCAAACTGAAGGGTGGTACTAAAAAGGACATTCAACCTGGCATAGAAATCGTTGTGCCTCAAAAACAAAATCGCCGCAAGATGTCAACTTCAGAAATCATCGGTATTGGTTCGGGCGTAGCCGCACTTGCTGGGGTTATTGTTTCGCTCTTGAATGCCACGAAGTAACGATTCTGAAAAATGGAAAAGAAACAACATCACATAGACTTAGCGCGCTGCTTCGCAATTATTTGGCAGCGCAAAAAGGTTTACTTTAAGGTGCTACCTATCGTGTTCCTCTTGGCATGTGGTTGGATATTTCCCCAACCACGCTACTACCGCAGTAGCGCTGCTCTTGCTCCCGAATACGCAGGTGAGTCTGCCGCAGGGGGACTCTCAAGTCTCGCCTCATCATTTGGTTTTAATCTCGATGCCTTAGGCGGTAGTAGCGACGCCATATACCCTTTGCTCTACCCCGAACTCTTCCAGTCGCCCGAGTTTATCGTAAGTCTTTACGACATTCATGTAAAGTCCATCGACGGAGAGATTGATACGGATTACTACACCTATATCAAGAAGCACCAAAAGAAAAACCCCATCACCCAACCCTTTCTTGCTGCCAAGCGTTGGGTAACTTCACTTTTTAAAGAGAAGAAAAAGGGCACGGCGCTCTCTGCAAAGGACATTAATCCCAAAATGATGTCCGAGCAAGACTTTGCTTTGATGGAGATTATCCAACAAAAGATTCTCTGCAACATAGATAAAAAGACTGAAGTCATCACGATTACCGTCTCTGACCAAGACCCGCTCATCGCAGCCACAATGACCGACTCGGTTTGCAAACGCCTTCAGGAATTCATCGTTATGTATCGCACGAGCAAGGCACGCATGGATGCCCAGTATTATCAAGCGCTCGTTGATTCCGCACGCATTGAGTTTGACAAGGCAACCGCTGCCTACAGTTGGTTCTGCGACAGCCACACGGGTGCTATCCGTCAGTCAGTTATCTCAAAGCGTGAAAAATTGGAAACTGACCGTGCGCTCAAACTCAATGCCTACACAGCGCTTTCCACACAGTTGGAAACCATGAAAGCAAAGATTCAGGAAAACACGCCTGCCTTCACGGTGCTTAAGAGTTCCACCGTCGCTACACAACCTGCGGGACCGAAGCGTATGCTCTTTGTCATCGGTATGTGCCTGCTTGCGGGAATCGTCATTACGTTCTGGTTAATCAGAAAAGAGATTTTCGGAATCGGCACCAAGAAAGCAGCCGACGAACAACTGAATTCGTAACGATTATTTGTAACAGAATTAAAACAAAGGCAGTAATTCTTTTCATAAAGTAAGGAATCATTTGAACGAACCTTGATTCCTGTGTTTTTCCTCATGACCATCAATTTAAAAGAATTAAAGGTGATACCAGCGCTCATGGCGCTGGTTTTTGCCATGTATAATTCTTTGACGTTTACGGCGCTTGAAATGCAGAGCGCGTCTTACATGTCGTTGGGGATAATGTTGTTGACAAGTTGTCTTACGGCAGTATTCATTGTTCACCAACGCGGCATTTCAAGGTTTGCTTTGTGCGTCTTGATGCTACTACTTTGGGTGGCTGCAGTGACGATGCTTAATGGCAACGATTTGAAGAACTGGGTGTATCAAAGTGCGAGTCTGACAGCGCTACTCTTCCTTTTCGACTATTACCGTGAGGACATCCGCCCGCTGGTTATTGGTTTGCTCATAGGTTTTACGATTTCTATTTACGCCGCTATTCTTCACATGATCATGAATCCCCACTTGTGGGTGACACTGGCAAACGAAAACAAAAACGTTACGGGGTTCCTACTCGGAGGAAATTACAACCAAACCGGTCCAAGATTACTGTGCGCACTGGTGGCAAATGTGATTTGCTTGAAATATAGCAAATGGTTTTGGGTAAACCTCATTCCGCTGACGGTTGTCAGTTTGGCGATGCTGTTTATGGTGCAATCCATGACCGCCCTTGTTGGTCTGTTGCTCTTCCTTATCTTCTGTTTGCTCCCAAGTCGAAGGTTCTCCCGCCTATGTATCACAGGAATGCTCTGCGCCGTCATATTTTTCCAAGTGTTTGTATGCTTCAACGGCAAAGGGATTGAGAATAATGAATATGCAACGTGGTTAGTTGTTGATGTTTTGGGAAAGGACATCACCTTTACCTATCGCACGGACCTTTGGGACGCCGCCATGCGACTATTTACAGAATCCCCATTGTTAGGGTATGGACTTCCAACGACAGAATGGTATTATTCTAACCTCGCCTCATTTGCCATAGGTCCCCACAACCTTATCTTAGGACTGATGTTGTTTGGTGGAGTTCCTGCTGTATTAGGTTACGTTGGACTAGCAACCTACTCCATTGTGGGCGTATTGCGAAAGAAAGACCGCTATGCCACGGCACTCTACGCCGCATTTGGCGTGTGGTCGCTCATGTCACTCATGGAGATTTACAGCACACCCATCATATTCTTCTTTATCATTCTCATTTATTATTATGGCAGGGAAGAAGAGGGAAGCGAAACCCAAAACGAAGAACGAGACATAGTCGTTAACCCATAAAATCTTTTCACCTTTCACTGGTAACCCTTAACCGTTCATCGTTAACCTTTAACCCTTAACCGTTACCCCTTAACCGTTCATCATTCACCTTTCACGCGGATGAACAACAAAACGAGAATCATAGTCAATACCCTTGCGCAGAATGTACGTAGCATCGTCAACATCAATCTGTCACTTTACTCCACGCGCATCGTTATGGACGCGCTGGGGCAGTCTGACTATGGCGTTTATATGTTGGTTGCGGGCGTTGTTTCGTTTCTAAATTTCTTTACCAACAGTCTAACGCTCACGACACAGCGCCACATTTCCTACAGTCACGGAGCGGGACAACGAGAAGAGGCACGGGCGATTTTTGCAAATAGTTACCTGCTGTTGCTCGTCATAGGCACGGTGATGGCGGGGATACTCGCTTCGCTCACTTCCGTAATCTTTGACGGCGGATGGTTAAAAATCGACGCCAGCAGGTTGGCAGAAGCAAAGTGGGTGTATCTTTTGGTCATCACTTCCGTGTTCATGACGTTGCTCACGTCACCCTTCCGCGCCCTGCTGATTGCTTATGAAAATATTGTGTATATCTCCATCATCGAAGTGCTTGATGGCGTCTTGAAACTTTCTGCTGTATTTATTCTTTACTATATTAGCGATTACCGCCTGACTACCTACGCCGCAATTATCATGCTGGTGATGACGTTCAACTTTCTTGCCTTCCTCATTTATTGCCAACGAAAGTATCCTGAAAGTTGCATACTGCCCTCTCCAAGGCAATGGAATTTGGAGATACAGAAGAAGATTGTGGGTTTTGCCACATGGAGTCTGTACGGCATGGGATGTATTTTGGTGCGTACGCAAGGTGTGGCGGTGCTTATCAATCATTTGTTTAAGGGCACGTTGCTCAATTCTTCCTATGGTATTGCTACACAGATTCAGGGTTCGGTGAATTTCTTTTCTTCGGCAATTCATAATTCCATCAAACCACAAATTATTAAGGCAGAGGGCGCTGGCGACCACGAACGTGCCATCCGCCTTTCGGAAACGGCATGCAAGTTTGGATTCTTAATCCTAATGTTGGTCGTGACCCCCATTGTGGCCGAACTCCCCGCGATATTGGGTGTGTGGTTAAAGGAAGTGCCCCCACTATGTGTGGCCTTTGGCACCGTGATTCTCATTTCCGCCCTTACCGACCAGTTGTCCATTGGGCTCACCCTCATTGTTTCGGCATCAGGACGGATTCGCAACTTCACATTATGGAGTTTCACGGTCAAGACACTTGCCCTGCCCGCCATGTATTTCGGAGTAAAGGCAGGACTAAGCATTGCCGAAGCCTTCATATTCTATTGGGTGTTTGAATTTCTGAGTGCCACAACCTCCATCACCTACATCTGTCACGCCACAGGCGAAACGTGGAGTTCTTATCTGCGAAACGTTGTTTTCAAGGTGCTCCCCCCACTCCTTTTTGTGGGACTTACGGCCTACGCTTCACAATCCATTTTTGCAGAAACGCCCTGGCGCATTATTTTGACGGGAATACTGACCACCCTCGTGGGACTTGCCTCCATTTGGATGCTATCTCTGCATTCCCAAGAACGCACTCACTTGCTCACGATAGTGACTTCAAAATTTAAAAAGACCAAATGAGGATTCTCAGACGTATCATACATACATTGGCAGAACTGGGAAGGGAACTTCAAGAGCGTAAGTTTCGTTCCTTCCATAAACGCATACAGCACCGCGTTATTTTCGACCCTAAAAGACTCGAGAGCATCAAGGATTTTCACTTCACTAAGGAGCAGGAACAGGCGATTGATGCGTTCTATCTCGGTAACTATGGAAAGAAGGTGGATCATACTTGCCACCGCACCTATGCCGCTTACTCCGGAAAGTTCTCCCCTGCCTTCATTACGGAAGACATTTACATCCCTGAGTTAGACCATTTCCTAAATATCTTCAACACGTACAACTCTGTGTTTGAAGACAAAAACGTTATGCCTCACTTGGCAAAATCCGTGGGAGTCAAGACGCCCAAGGTGATTTTCAGCAGGGTGAAAGGCTTTTATTTGGATGCAGATAACCAACCCACGACTTGCGACAAGGTGCTTGAAGCGTTACACAACCGTGGGCGCCTCTTCATTAAGCCATCTGTTGACTCGATGGGCGGACGCAGTTGCGTCTTAGCGGAAGTGAAGGAAGGCATAGACACGAAGAGTCAGCAACCTTTGGCAGAGATGCTTCAGCAGATGGGAGATGACTTTGTGGTGCAGGAATGCGTGGTGTGTCATGAGTCGCTTCAGAAGATTTATCCCCGTAGCGTGAACACCTTCCGCGTTATTACCTACCGCTGGAAGGACAAGATTTACCTTGGTCCCTCTGTTTTACGCCTCGGAAAGGGAGGTATGGATGTGGATAACGCCACTCAGGGTGGCATTTTCTTAGGAGTGCATCACGATGGCCGACTTTACGAATTTGCCATCACAAAGTATGGCGACAGATTCCATGAACATCCTGACACAGCACTACATTTTGGCACGTACAACATTCCCCTTTTCACAAAAGTTACGGAAGCGGCGTTAAACCTTCACCATGCTCTTCCCCAAGTGGGAGTTTCAAATTGGGACCTCACGATTGATGAACGTGGGGAAGTGGTGTTGATTGAAGGGAATCTCCAATTTGGTGGCGTACGTTTGGCACAGATGGCATGCGGTGTGCCTGTCTTCGGCGAACATACCGCAGAGATGTTACAATGGGTGCAAAGAATGAAAAAGATGAGTCCTTCTGAGCGTCCCAAGCATGCTTTTGGATATTGACAATCAAAACTATAACGGGAAGAAAACTGATTTCTCACCAACTCTTACGTTTCGGAGCAAAACTAAGGTTTAAATAAGAAAAACGAAGTTACTCTTTGTGCGCCCTAAATCGCACTTACGAACGCGGATAACTTATCCTGTTTTCCCTCCGAAAAACATGTTGTTAAAACAATGAAAGAACACCTCTGGAAAATCATATTCTTCATCCTGGGTTACGTGTCTCCCAAGACACTGGCCGCCATTCACTTCCGCCGCTCATTCGGGCGCTGGATGGATTGGCAGAATCCCAAGGATATCAATGAGAAGATACAATGGTTGAAGTTTCATTCCGACACGACGCAGTGGACACCGCTTGCTGACAAGTTCCAAGTTCGTGAATATATCAAGCATTGCGGATTGGAAGATATGCTCGTGCGCCTCTACGGAAAGTGGGACCGCGCTGAAGATATTGACTGGGATGCGCTTCCTAACCAGTTTGTGATGAAAACAAACCATGGTAGTGGCGACGCCCTTATCTGTCGCGACAAGGAAACGCTGGATAAGGCGTATTGGACGGCATATTTCGGGAAACTCCTTCACAAAAAGTTTGGACGCATTATGGGGGAACCTCATTACAATAAGATTAAGCCCTGCATCATTGCCGAAGAACTCTTAGACAATATGAAGCAGCAAGTAGCTTCTACTTCACTCGTCGATTATAAAATATGGGCGTTTCGCGGCACTCCCGCCTACATCTGGGCATGTCACAATCGCACGAAAGAGGCATGTGAAGTGGGTGTTTATGATTTAGATTGGCGGATGCACCCCGAGTATTCTCGTTCAACGTCTCATTATCTTTTGTCGGAGAAACCGATTCCTCGTCCCAAATCTTTAGAACGCATGTTGGAGGCAGCAAGCGTCCTTTCAAAGGATTTCCCCGAACTGCGCGTTGACTTTTACGAAGTGGACGGAAAACCCTACTTTGGCGAAATGACTTTCACCTCTGCCGCGGGCCTCAACTCCTTCTACACCCAAGAATTCCTCAACATCCTCGGTGACTTATGCCACATCAAGTAACCCTCTCCATAGTTATGCCCGTCTATAATCACGCTGATTACGTGATTGAGATGTTGCGTAGTGTCCAGGAAAGTACATTTCTGGATTGGGAGGTGATTGCTATTGATGATGGTTCTGCGCCTGAGCATTATGAGCAAATTGCCGCCTTCGCCCAGCAAGATGCGCGCATCCATTACTTGAAGCGTGAGCAGCAAACGAAAGGTGCGCAGACGTGTCGCAATGAAGGACTCACGAAAGCGAAGGGGGAATTTATTTGTTTCTTTGATTCCGACGATTATATTGCTCCCCATGGGCTGGAACAGCGCGTAAAGGCGCTGCAAGAGAGACCGGATTTGGACTTCATGGTGTTCCGTTCCGCCTCTTACCGAGATGGAAAGTTTCATGCTACTCCTTCGTTCAACACCTACGGTTATCCCATTTTCAAGGACGACGTTGCGGCATTTTGTTCCCGCAAACTGCCCTTCATTGTTTGGAATAATATCTACCGCCGCACTTCTTTGTTGGAAAAGGGTGTGACTTGGGACCTGAAGTTGCGCTCTTTGCAGGACGCACAATTCAACCTGCAATGCCTCCTTGCGGGAATGAAGTATGAATATGCCGATGCTCCCGCCGATTATGCTTATCGCCATGGAGTGGTTGGGTCTATCTCGAAGAAAATCAACTCTCCCGAACATTTAGAAAGCAACCTTTACGCCGTACGCTCGTTTTACGAAGCGGTGCAAGAGAAATTCGGTCATCGCTATGACCGTCAGTTGTATCAAGGTGCGATGAGCGTCTATATCACTGTATTGCGAAATGAAGCACCTCGGTGGTTTGCGAAGCGCTTAGCGACTACGGTGAGAAAGCATTCCTCTGGTTGGGGACTCTTATTTACATTGCAAGTCTGCCTCACCTCTTTGCTCCTCTGCTTCCTGCCTGCCAAATTGGCACGTATGCTTCCCTTGTTCTTCAACCTCTATGCCGCTCGCCACTATGAGCAAGTGTGGAAACCCGCTGCCATTGGCAAATTCCTCTTACTCCTTTGCGGTTTTCTCCCCCTCATCAGCAGTTGCGCACAACGGACTTCCGACCGCGACCACCTCTATGAATTAGCATGGAGTGACGAATTCAACGGCAAGAGTCTTGACACGTTGCTTTGGAGCAAGATGAAGCGCGTGAAGGGAGTGCGTTGCTTCATGCACTTCACCCATGACGAGCGTTTCTATGAGTTTAAGCACGGACGCTTACGCCTTTACGCCCGCCATAATGACAATTACCTCCCCACGGATACGGCAAAATATCTCACGGCTGGCATTACGTCGGAAGGGAAACTCCCTATTCGCTACGGCAAAATCGAAGTGCGTGCACGAATCAAGGGTGCGCAGGGAACATGGCCCGCAATTTGGACACTGCCTGAGAATAAGGCGTATCGCACAACCGAAAGCCCTTTCTACACAGAGTTGGACATCATGGAGTATGTGGATAAAAACACATTTGCCTACCAAACGGCGCACAATGCCTATACCCTTCGCGACCGAAAAAACTGGTATCGACCCAATCATCAGCACAAATCCGACATTAAGTTTGAGAAATATAACACGTATAGTGTAGAAATTCTGCCCGAAGAAGTTATCTTTGCAGTCAATGGACTTGAAACGTTGCGCTATCCTCGCTTACCCGAGGAAGAACACCAGTTTCACTACGGCATCTCTTCCTACCTCATGCTTCACATGCAGGTACATCCGCCCAAGTCTTGGTCAGCTGGAACCGACCCTAAAACATTTCCTGCCTACATGGACATAGATTGGGTGAAGGTTTACTCCTTAAAGTCAGCATCAGCAGAAAACGATGCCGATTCTAACCTGTAAAAAGCGGCATCTCAAATAGGAAAAACGAAGTAAGACTTAAGCGCCCTTAAGTTTCACTTAATTTGAATTAAGTTTCACTTCCTTTTCCGCCTTCCCCCCACCGCCTTCCCTTAGAGGCTTCCCCACGAAAAAGTCTGTGGGTTATAAACAAGAAACTCATGAAGAGCGTTTCCATCATCATCGTTACATACAACTCTGAGAAGGACATTTTTGATTGCGTGCGTAGCATTCAAGAATATGCGGATATCCCGCTCTCGGAAATCGAGCTTATCGTTGTTGACAACAACAGTCGTGAGCCCGATAAGATGTTTATGGAATTGCAAAACTTGTGGGGCGACGACATTGTGCTGATTAAGAACTCATGTAACGGAGGTTATGGACAGGGTAATAATGTGGGCATTCGCCGTGCCTCAGCCCCCGTCATCCTTATCATGAACCCAGATGTGCGCTTGGCGTCACCCTTCTTTGCAAAACCCCTTGCGGCATTTGCAAATGACGAAAAGCTCATCATGTATGGCATGAAGCAGTGGTACACTCCCACGAAGCCAAGTCAAAGTTCCTATTGTTGCACACAGATGCTCAATGGATACTTGCGCAGTGTGGTTGAAGCCGTTTCTAACAGAGTAGAGCTTTATGTTCCTTCACTGATGTATTTCTCAGGTTCCTGCTTCTACGTGCGCAAGAGCATGTTTGAAGCAATAGGATTGTTTGACGAGGAGTTTTTCATGTATGGCGAGGAAAATGATATGCATTATAAGTTCAAACAACAGTTTGGTGCTCATTTCCGTTACGACCCTTCGTTGAAATATCTCCATCTCACTTCCGAGCGTCCGCCAAATGTGGACTATGAACTCAAAGTGGCTGACGTGGCAATCCGTCGCAACCTCAAGCGCGGGATTAATAAACGAACAACAATCAGTCGCTTGATTCAATGGTACAACATGCGTTTCTGGCGTGAGTGTTTGAAGAAGAAACTAGGCAAACCCCATCCGCATTATGCCATGCTAAAAGAATTATTAGACAAACTTTATACAATGAAAAAAGGGGCATGAAACTCTGTATCGTATATAATTTTGCTCAGAAGTATCGCGAAGGTATTTACAAGTTATTTGAGCAAAAATATGATTGCCATTGGGTGTTTGGAAACAATGCTTCCGACATCAAAGGTCTTGAATTGTCCCTGCTCAAAAGTGTAGAGACCATAAAAAACCGCATGTTGGTGGGTCCGCTTTACTACCAAGAGGGGGTTCCCTCTTTGTTGAAGTCGCACGACACCCTTCTGCTTCTCGGCGAACTCTATTGCCTTTCAACATGGATAGTCTTGCTGAAGCGTCACTTTTTTATGCGAGGCAAACGTGTGTACTTATGGAGTCATGGATGGTATGGAAAGGAGGGATTCATTAAGAAAATCCTGAAAAGATGGTTTTTCTCCATGAGTGATGCCACCTTCCTTTATGGGCAGTACGCAAAGGATGTAGCGCATCAGCAAGGTTACACGAAAAACAACCTATATGTCGTGCATAATTCGCTTGACCATGACAATCAAGTCTCTTTGCGCAATCAGCAATCTCCTTCCACAATTTATAAGGAGCACTTCGGGAATGAGCGTCCCACACTGATTTTCATCGGTCGCTTGACAAAGGTGAAGCGTCTGGAATTATTGCTTCAGGCATTGGGGAAAATGGGTAACAAATACAATTTGGTGCTGGTCGGCGACGGAGAGTCTCGTGAGGATTTGGAACTATTGGCTGACCAACTCGGACTCCGTTCCAACGTTTGGTTTTATGGCGCCTGCTATGACGAAGTTGAAAATGCCCAACTCATCTATAACGCTGATTTATGCGTCTCTCCAGGGAATGTAGGTCTGACTGCCGTCCATGCCTTAACCTATGGCACACCTGTCATTACCAATAATAACTTTGCATGGCAGATGCCCGAGTTTGAAGCAATCAAACAAGGCATTACGGGCGACTTCTTCGAGTATGAGAATGCCGATTCATTGGCGCAATGTATCCAGCAGTGGTTTCAAGATCACGAAGAACACCGTGAAAATGTGCGTCAAGCTTGTTACAACGAGATTGACAATTACTGGACTCCCAGTTTTCAAATGTCACAATTCAAATCGATTATCGGATGAACCTAAAATTTCTTTATGCAAAACTGATGAAGAAACTTCGTGGAGTCTGCATCCGCGATAGTAGGGTTGCAAAAACAGCAAAGATTTACTCAGGCACAGACTTCATACAAAGTTCCGTCGGCAACTATACCTACGTGGGTTACGACTGCCATATCGACCGCACAGATATAGGGGCTTTCTGCAGTTTTTCTGACCATATCTTCACGGGTGGAGCAGAACATCCTATGGAGTGGGCATCCACCTCGCCTATGTTTATTGACATCACGGGCAGTGGAGTCTCTAAGCGCTTTTCAAAACACCCCTACGACATGATTAAGCGCACACGCATCGGTAATGACGTTTGGGTGGGTCATGGAGTAGTTATAAAGGGAGGAGTGACCGTTAGCGATGGTGCAGTAATAGGCGCAGGAGCCGTAGTGACTAAGGACGTTCCGCCTTATTGTATTGTAGCTGGAGTTCCAGCAAAGGTAATTGGTTACAGATTTGACCCTGAGACCATAGAATTGCTATTAAAATCAAAATGGTGGGACTTGTCTGACGCACAACTTACTTCATTGGCTCCAATAGTTAAAGACCCAAAGGAATTTGCCAAACAGGCGCTAAAATTACAGGGATAAAAGCTTGGACTGATGATATTGCGCGATGCTTATTTCAGCCTCAAATAACAACTAACGAAACAAAATCAGGTGTATTGCCCAAACTTTTTAAGTTGCAAGCAATACACCTAATTTTGTGTGGACCAGGAGGGGATTGAACCCTCGTCCAAACGGGGACACCAAAAGCTTTCTACATGCTTATCTCTGCCTAAGTTTTCGAGTTATAGCAAGACCAGAGCCACCAACTATAACCTTATCCTCTAAAAGTTTCACTCTCGGCACGAGGCTACCTTAAGCTATTCCTGATATTCCTGCACCTCCGAATCTGAACGCCTCAAGAAGTGGGCAACAGGGAGATGTCTCGTTTCAACACCTTGTGTCGAAATAAAGCTAATCTACTATGCTTCGATTAAGCAGCGAGAGCGTAGTTGTTTTCGCCAATTAAATTTTCGAGAGCCGAGATTATAGTGCCCGCCCACACCCGCACTGCATGCTTACTCTTACCATCTACCCGCTGTCAAATCCAGTCTGGCCCGAAATAGGGGGATTGTAAGGCGAGAATCGGACTTACTTCTGCCTATTAAGCATAAAAAAGGATAGCGTCCGTTTCTTGCGGGTGCAAATATACACAAAAAAACTTTTTGAAAGGGTTTATTGACTAAAATTTGTGTTTCTGCTGACATTTTGTAAGAATCCACTTTTTGCACTTTTTTACACCTATCTTTTTATTAACTTTGCAATAAAATGAACTTTCTTACGTTATAGTGTTAACTTGTGACGCGAGAAACCGCCTCTCACCCCTCAATTTTTAAGCGCTTAGAACCCGCAAGGATTCTTCACTATATGATTTCAAAGACACACAACAGACGCAACGACACGGAACTTATCCCCGTGCACATGGCTTCATGGCAACTTGCCTTGAAGCGCATGTTTGATTTTGTGTGTGCATTTTTAGGCATTGTCTTTCTCTCGCCTTTATTTGTCATTATCTACATCGTGTTGCTGACTCAGCGTGATGGTCATCCTATTTTCTCGCAGGAGCGTATCGGCATGAACGGCAAACCGTTTAAGATTCTCAAGTTCCGCACCATGCGTTTGGATGCCGAAAATGGCACTCCCCTCCTGGCACAGAAGGAAGATTCGCGCTTAACTTCCATGGGCAAATTCTTGCGTAAGCATCATTTAGATGAACTTCCCCAACTTTGGAACGTGCTTAAGGGTGACATGTCTTTCGTTGGTTACCGCCCCGAGCGCCAGTATTTCATCGACCAGATTATGACGCACGACGTGCGCTATCAGTTCCTCTATCAGATGCGCCCGGGTATTACGTCCGACGCTACGATTTACAACGGTTATACCGACACTATGGAAAAGATGCTCGAGCGCCTCTCCATGGACCTTCATTACCTGAAGACGGCTTCACTTACGGGCGACATCATCATTATCCTGAAAACATTGGGCATTGTGGCAAAGGGAAATAAATAACCCTCTCTCACGTTGCGCGTTCAGATACAAACACGGAGTTCATCATTGGACTTCGTGTTTTTTATTTCGCCACGCCTGAAAAATAATTCCCCTCATCGTGTGCCACATTTTGGCATGCGTAAAAACAAAAAAAGGGAAGGGAAAAACAAACCCTGTAATTCGCAAAACAATAAGTAATATTGCGGGCACAATGTCTCAAACAAAACGCCGAGTATTACTTTTTGTTTTGGTCCTGTCAAGCATGGTTTTAAACAACAGATTTTCACGACAAAACAAAAGCGTGGAGCGACTTTCTGAATCAGAATGTCGGTCCACGCATATTCAATCAAGTCTGGGCATGAGAACTACGCTTCCACTCGGATAAGACTTTCGCCTCCGATAGCCTTTTTCACCACGTTGATTCGGGGAGATATTTGCGTGCGGATGGCTTCTGTGTGGCTGATAATACCTACCTTTCGTCCTTGTTGACTTTGCAAGTTTGCGAGTGCCTGCATGACGAGGTTGAGAGAGTCTTGGTCAAGATTTCCAAACCCTTCGTCGATGAAGAGACTGCCTATGCTGAGCCCCTCGGAGGAGAGGTTTGCCAGACTTAAGGCAAGCGCAAGGCTCACTACGAAGGTTTCACCTCCGGAAAGGGAACTTACGTAGCGCTGTTGGTCAAACATTTCGCAGTCAATGATTTGCAATGCCAAGGTTCCCTCAACCGTGCGCAAGCGATAGCGCGGCGAAAGTTGGCGCAACTGAACATTGGCTTGCGCAACGAGATATTCAAACGTGTAACTCTGAGCGATTTCGCGGAACTTCTTGCCGTCGGCGCTACCAAAGAGAGAGTTGAGTCGGTGCCACCAACGTAAATTGTCCTCGGCGTCATTAAGGCGCTGCTGCATGAGTTGTGCGTCGTACAATGCCTTTTGATGGAGTTTCAATTTGTCATTGATGCGTCCGTAGCGCTCAGTGGTTTCCTTAATATGCAGTTCTGTAGCCGCCAATGATTCGGTGAGCGTTTCGCGTGTCTCTCCCTGACTGCTGTCGGGGCGCATGTTATCTTGGCGAATGAGGTTGAGTTGCTGTTCTGCAAGGTTGCGTGTGTTTTGCGTCACGGTCAGTCGGTCCTTACATTCAGCAATCTGTCGGCGCAAGGCATTCCAGTCGCGCTTATCGGTGAAGAGTCGCTCGAGTTCGGCAAAGCGCAAGGGCGAATGGTCACGATTGTAGTTGTGCATCCAAAAGTCGAGTTGCGATGACTGTTGGGTGTACTGCTGGGTGAAATGCAGGAAGTCTTCTTCCAGTTTTCGCTTTGACCCACTGATTTCCGAGAGTTCGTTTTGCGCATTGTCAAACTGCACTTTCGCAGCCAGTTGCAATTCAGTGACATTGCGCACAATTTCACGCAAATCTTCATCCACCTGTTCGGGGGTGCGTGCTCCGAAAAGGGCAGTGAGTTCGTCTTGCTTGATGCGCAGGAGTTCACGAGTGGCATCGCGGTGGTCACGGGTGGCATTGATGCCCTGTTGCGCCACTTGCAATTCCTTCTCTTGCTGATTCACGAAGTTCGTATTGAGATCGCGCTTCTGCAAGGCCTCATCCAGCGCCTTTGAAGTGTTCATCCATTCGCGATAAAGGGCAGAGAGATGTGTGGAATACTGCTCAGGATTGTTGCGCCACTTAGCTATCCATCCCGAATCGGTAATCATGAGGTCGAGGTCGGAATAGATTTCCTTCAATCTGCGGTCTGAGATGTTAATGCGCTGCTTATAGTCGTTTTGCTTTGAGCGTATGATTTTCAACTGTGCGTCAAGCTGTGCCGCCTGCGCCGTTTCCTCAGCCACACGTTCCGACAAGGAGCGAATGAGTTGGTTTAAGGAGTTAATGGCTTCCTGATTTTTTGAAACAACCTGAAGTTCCTCCTGCTGACGATTCAAAGTGCTCTCCGTGTTGTCGATAAGTTGCTCCAGGGTAATCATGCGCGCCTGGCGGTTAACGGAAGAGGAGCAATCCTTAAAGGTAGAGTCGAGGTCGGCAAACTCACGCCACTCCTGTTGTTGGTTTTGAAGGGCGGTGAGCAAGCGTTCGTAATTGCGCTGTTCCACTTCATACGCCCCCTGCTTATTGGCCAGGGTGGCACGTAAGTTACGCGCCTTGTTCTTCTGCGCTTCCAACTGTTCACTCGTCTCCTTGTAGCGCTGTTCTATGGTTTCGAAAATCTTACCAATCTCACGCGCGCTCTCCGTATGGTAAGGGTGGTGCGTACCTCCGCACACGGGACACGGGGCTCCCTCCTTCAAATTACGGCGCATCGCTTCGATGCTCTGACTATTATGATAGGAGTAGTTTTCCTGCGCCGACTTGAAATTTTGTGCTGCTGTGTCAATCTCTTGATCCTGACGGGCAAGGTCCTTTGTTAGTTGGTCGATAGAAATGCGCGAAGCGTTAACCTGCACTTGCACTTCCTCCACCTCATCATAGGTCTTGACCAGACGCAACCAAAGTTGTTTTGCCGAACGTAAGGATGCCAGGCGCGTCGTGTTGTTAGCGATGTTCTGCTGTAACTGATGAATGTTTGTCAAGCGGTTTTGTTGCTCCAAGACAGCCACTTCGGCCTTTCTTGCACTCAACACGTCGCTCGACTGTTGCACTTCGCGATTGCTCTTTTCCAGTAATTGGTCAATGCGTTGCTCTGCCACGAGTTGTTCTTGGTTTTCGCGGTGAAGGGTTGCGTTTGTGATGCTCTCCTTTTCGAGGTCGGTGAGTTTACTTTTCACCGTGTCAAACTTTTCAAACATTGTGCGGTAAATCGAAAGTCCCTGGAGCGAAAACTGTAAGGTGTTGATGTCCTTACCCAAGTCTTCGAGTTCCTTCTTTTTGCTTTCGAATTCCTTCTTACGCTCTTCGTAATCCTCCTGTGCCTTCTTCATCTCCAAGTCACGCGTTTCGAGAAGCACCATCTTTTCCTTAATCTCCCCTTGAATTGTCAATCCGCGCTGAATGTCAGGACGGCGCTGCTCCATTTGCTTCATGGCTTCAGACAATCGAGACGTAGCCAAATCATAGGCCATTCTCATGTCCTGCACCTTAGTGTTGGCGTCCTTTAATTGTGCCTCAACAATGCCGCGCTCTTGCTTACACTTTTCAATGTTTGCCTTGTGATTCATTATCTCATTGAAAAGCGGTTGTTGGCAAAGCACATCGTCATATCTTTCTAACAGTTCGCGCTCTGTGGTTAACCCAAGATAGACTTTGTAAGCCTCTGAATAGGCCAACTCACACCTTTCAACTTCTGTTGTTGCCTTATCGTAGTCGTCCAGCCACTTGAGTTGCTGTCGGGTAATCTTGCATTGATTGTCAAGGTCCTTAAGCGAGGTTTCAAGTAATGCAATTTGGCGTTGATAGTCAAGAATGTCCTCTTCATCTAACTTGTCGCGCATGACAACATCCTTTTCCACCTGCAACTCTTTAAGCGCTATTTCCGCCTTTGACTTTTCTTCAAAAATGCGCATTGAAATGGCGCCATAGACTTCCGTGCCGGTGAGTTTTTCTAACAAAGCGGACTTTTCTTCTATCTTCGCATTGAGGAAGTTAGAAAAACTATTCTGCGCAAGCATCACGGTGCGAGAGAACTGTGCATAATCGAGTCCTACGGCTTGCACAATGCGGTCTTTTACTTCCGCTTTGTCATACACACGTTTGTTAGGCGCAAGTTGTTCTAACGTATGCACCACATTGTCGTAACTGCCCGTGCGTTTGAGGCGAACAAACCATGTTGCACGATACTGCGCACCCGTTGTGGCAGTAAATTCCACGATTGCAGCACCCTCTTTTTCACCTCGGCGTAAGTAATTGCGCACGTCAGAAGTGTTAATCTCGTTTTTCTCTACATCTTCGTTCTTCAAGCGTTGCACGTTGTCAAATCGGGGTGCTTTATTGTAGAGCGCAAGGCAGATAGCGTCAAGAATCGTAGATTTCCCCGCCCCCGTGTCGCCCGTAATGGCAAAAAGGCCTGCCGAGCGCAAGGGTTCTTGAGTAAAATCTATGACATGTTCGCCTGCGAGCGACGTTAAGTTTCGTATGATAATTTTGGTTATAACCATGGGGAATCAATTCATTGCTTGTAAAAAACGTTCCATCATTTGCTCGGGCATTTCTTCGGTGAAGCGTTGTCGGTAATAGCGTTGTGCCATTTCCTGGGGCGTAATGTGGAGGGCGGCATTGCTGATGACAACTTCCTGTTCCTCACTTGTGCGCACGGGCATTTCTCTGACAATGCGACAAAAGTTTACCGCCTTGTCGCGCAAGAGTTCTGTGACTTCGGCAAGGAAAGTGGGTTCGGGTTGTTGTTCGAGAACGCGGATTTCCAAATAATCCCACGCGTCGCGATTTGCCACTTCGCCCGCCTGGGGCAACTTTTCAAGCGCCTCCATCACCTCTGCCACACTCGCCGCTCCCTTTTCAGGAACGGAGCGCAACTTGCGCAGGGGCGTATAACTGAGTTGCTCCACACTGCATTTGCCCTCCTCAGAAAGGTGAATGCAATTCACGCCGTGGTCATAATGTTTCTCGCTAAAGGAAAGCGGAAGCGCGCTACCGGAATACCACATCTGGCGGTCGTAATCCACACACTGACGGCGGTGAATATGTCCGAGCGCCGTGTAACGCACTGCCTTATCCACATTTCTTGTCAACACAACATCCTGTCCGCCCACGACGAGGCGCTCACTATGTTCATCCGAAATCTCTGCGCCAGCGGCGTAGAAATGTGCGGCAAGAATGGCGGGGAGTTTCTTAAAGTCCGTGCGATGAAGGGCTTTGAGCATCCCCTCTACGTAATATTTAATACCCTCTCCGACAGAGAGCCCCGAGGGATAGTCACCACTGCGCAAGAAGGGCAGAGCGAGACAAACGAGTTGCGCTTCAGGGTTCTCCCTACTGCTCAAGGGCAACAAGAGGTCCTCAAAATCGGGCGCACCTGCCTCAGTGCGCTTCACATATCCGCGCACGTAAATATTTTCTGCCTTCAAGAAGGGCGAGGGTGCCTCAAGGCGGTGGGCAGAATCGTGATTGCCAGCAATGATTACGACTTGCAGTCCCTCAACTGCCTGTGTGGCTTCCTTCAACACCTCATAGAAGAGTTGTTCTGCCGAAGCCGAGGGATTCGCATTATCAAAAACGTCGCCCGAAATGATTAAGACGTCGGGCTTACGCTCCTTGAGTTGCGCAATGAGCCAACTGAAGAAATGACGGTGTTCTGCCATTCTGTCGTGGCGGTGAAATATGTTTCCTAAGTGCCAATCGGCGGTGTGAAAAATAAGCATGGGGGAAATGAGAAAGGAGAATTGAGAAAGGAGAAAGGGAGGAGGCGAGAGAGAAATAACCGGACGGCGCTCTCCCCCTGTTTATAGGGGGAGGGGACCGCCTTTGGCGGTGAGGGGG
>CALFGU010000128.1 GCA_937877685.1 uncultured Prevotella sp. | reverse complement strand
GCCCTCCCGCATGGTGGTTGCCTCCGACCAACGTAGGTGGTAGGCGAGGGAGGCAAAGGAGTGGCGTAGCCCGTGAACACCGACCTCCGGCAACCCCGCCCCCCGGCAAACATCGTTGATGCTACCGTAGAGCGTGGTCGGATTGGTCGTAATTAACCTACCGTTTTTGTAGGTAATTAAGTCATTGATTCGCGGAATGACTATGTGGACATCTCTGGATGACGATGTTGTTTTATTTGTGTCCTTGTCTATCAACTTGTTTCCTTCGCCGACCACAGATGCTCCACGCACATGGATGATGCCGCGCTCCGTGTCCACATCGTCAGAGTCGAGGTGGAGGATTTCGGAACGCCGGAGTCCGTTGAGTGCGAGTAGCGCACCGAGTTCATAGGGCTTGCCTTTGACTGCCGTCATGAACCTCTGTATTTGCGTGTAGTCCAACCACGGCCTGTCTGGTCTACGTTTTTGCGGGAGGTTAACGGTTGGTGTCTGTGCGTTTGCGTGGCGCAGAGAGGCTGTGACGAGGCGATAGGCGTTGTGTACGGTCTTCGGTGCGACCTTCCGGCACTCTTCGTTTATCATCCGCTGATAATTGATAAGTGTGATATCTTCGCCCATATAATCATTGAAACGTGTGTTTCGATATGATTTGTAGGCGTTGATGGTAGACGGGCTTAACACAGCGTCATTATCTTTAATATAGGTATCAATAGCCGTTCCAAGGGTAATCCTTGGGGCGGCTTTTTTTATTTCTATTTGTTCCGTCTTTGCGGCCTTTGCTTTGGCGTAATATTCTTCCTCGCTGTTTGCGGAGATGTACACCCGCTCCTTGCCCACGGTCACTTGGGCGAACCACTTGTTTCCCTTTTGCGTGGGGACGGGAACGCGCACCTCTTTTGATGCCGTCAACTGTTGATGACCGCACCAGTTGCAGTAGATGGAGTTTTCCGGAATTTCCCTACGGCACTTCTTGCACCTCACTTCTCCACCTCCTGCAACGGCTTACCGTTATAGAAATCGTCATTGGCGATGTGCCGGAGTTCGTGACGATAGTCGGCAAGCTGTTGGTCGCGACTGCGCCGGGGGTCGAGATAAACGGAGAACGTGCCGTCATCGTTGGGAGTGACACACGCATAGATACCCTCTGGCATATTCATGTAGCGCACGAAGTAGTCTGCGTTTTCAAGTAGCATTTTCTTTTTCCTTTTCAATTTGTGCGATGAGTTGGTACACCGAACTTGGCGGGAGATTGGACGCGGAACGGAGGAGGATGCGTAGGTCTTCCCGCAGTTCCTCACGGATGTCCTCCGGCTCTTTCCCGGAAAAACTGATGTGTAGGAACTTTTCTATTGCCTCAACCGTATCCAGCTTTGGCTCTGCCCCTCGTTTCCAACCGTAAAGCGCAGTAGGGGACACGCCAACCGCTTCATAAAACTCGCTTTTGCTTATGCCTTTTTTCGCCAGTTCCCCCTCTACCATTCGTGCAAATTCCTTGCCGTCCATGTCAGACTTCACTTCCCCTTTCGGTAAACATAAAAAATTTTACTTTAGGGGTTGACAACGCTTTACCAACGTGATATAGTTTACTCGCACTTGAAAAATATCACGCAAAAGTCAGCCCCCACAAAATGCGGACTTCAAAATATTCTGGTGTTCTGGCAAACACAGAATATCACAAGTAGTTACATTTTGTCAACAACAAATTATAGTCCGGGGGCTAAAATTTTTCACGCACGGAGGTGGTCGTGACAATTATTAAATAGCACCCCGGCAGTACAAAAAACAGTACAACGAAAGAAAGGAAGTTTCAAATGCCGAAAGTAATCCTCAATAAGGATACGCCCCCTCCTATCGATTGGCTTTGGGCGGCGGTCTTGGAGCGCAGGATGCAGAAGGGCATCAGCGTGAAAGACCTTGCCAAGCGCATGGGCGTTGCCTACGGGACGATGCGGAACTACGCGATGCACTCCCCGTGGGCGTGGCCTAAATGGATGCGTGAGCAAACGTGCAAGGAGTTGGGCATCACCATCGTGGAAACGCCCACGGAAAACGGGGTGGAGGTGCGGGTATGCTGAAATACTTTATCGCCTCCGTCCCCCTTGTCCTCTGCATCGAACTGGTCAGCTACATTTGTCTGACCGTCATCGCTGTGATGGTTGTCTGGGACATCCTCCAGACCATGTATGGTAAGTGGTGATGACAGAAGTGACGGAGGACACTCTTCGCAATCTTGTTTGCGCCGTTCTGCAACAGGCCGTGGATGACTGGAAAGCCCTCAACTGCGGGGAGTTCCGGGAAACCATGTTCAACGGTGAGGTCATCCGGCGGTTTGAACTTGTGCAGTTCTTCCAGAGCGATGACTTTGCTCTGATGGCGGGATACTGCGGAATCAACCCCGCCGCCGCGAGAAAGGCTCTCAAAATCCCGGCGAAGGGGGAACGAGCGTGGTGGAGTTGAACAACATGGAGCGTGCTACGCTTCGGCTTCTGGCAAACGGCGGGATGAATGTTTCCCGCGCCGCCGAAATACTTGGATGCTCTCGCAAAACCGTCTATGACCGCATCAGAACAATAACAAACAAGACAGGGCTTGACCCAACGAACTTCTGGGATTTGCACGAACTGCTGACTGAAAGGAGAGAAGATGAAGAAGTCTGAACTCGACATCGCCAACGGACGGCTCATCGACAAGGAGCGGGAACTCCAGAGGTTGCGGGGCGAGGTCGAACAGCTTACCGAAGAACTGGCGTGGGCGCGGGACAAACTCGCCGAAGCGCAGACCAGAATCCGCAAGCTGAACTGGTTGATTCAGCAAGGGAGCGGGGAGATACGCCCATGATGAGAAGCGTAGAAAGGGTGATAAAGCGCATGAAGACCAAGAAGCAGTTGGCATACAATGACCGCTACCGTCAGTACGTTATCGAAAAGGCAAACCTCCCCTACGGCATGACCCCGATGGAATACGAAAAGGCGATTAAGAAACTCGCCAAGAAATACAGAATTTGAAAGGAGATAGCAATGCCCATTATTAAGCCCACGGAGATGAATTTCTCCAACAAGAACATCATCATGATTCTATCCGGCCTCCCCGGAACTGGCAAGACCACGCTTGCCCTGTCTGCCCCGGATGTCCTGCTCATCGACACGGACGAGGGGCTTGCCCGTGTGAATCCCGCCCACCGCAAAGATGCCTCCGTCTGCAAGACCTATGAAGAAATCCTCGCAGACATCAAGGCGGCGAGAGGTCAGTACAAGACCATCGTCATCGACACTTGCGGTGCTTTGGTGGAGTACATGAAAGACTGGGCGATGCGTACAGACGCGAAAGCGTCCAAGGCCAACGGCGGGTTCTCCCTCCAAGGGTACGGCATCATCAAGTCCGAGTTCATCCGGCTCTCTGCCGAACTCCGCAAGGACTTCAACGTGGTGTACCTCTTCCATGAGCAGATGACCAAGAACGGCGATGACGGCGTGTTCTACGAACTCGTTGTCGAGGGGTCTGCCCGGACTCTGGTGTATCAACCCGCCGACCTCGCCGGACACCTATTCATCGACCACGGCAAGCGGTACGTTGGGTTCACCCCCACGGAGCAGTACTCCGCGAAGTCTGCCTACGGCATCAAGGGAATTATCGAAATCCCCGAACTCAAGGATGGTGGCCCCAACGACTTCCTCACCAAGCTGTTCGCCAAGGTGCGCGACAACCTCTCCAAAGAGGCGGCGGTGCTTAACCCCCAGAAAGACCAGTACACCCTCGCGATGCGCGAGGCGAAGCACATGGTCGAACTGGTGAACAAGCCGGAAGATGTTGCCCCGTGTGCGGAGTACATCAAGAACATGACCCACGCCCTCACCTCCGAAAAGGAGGCCAAGGATATGCTCAAGAAGCGCATCGCGGAACTTGGCATCGTCTGGGACAAACAGAACCGAGTGTACCGATATGCCGAGGAAAGCAACTGACCTTATTGGTAGACGGTTTGGGATGCTCACCGTAATTCAAAGAGCATCCCCAAAACCGTACACGCAAGAGGCAATATGGCTGTGCAAATGTGATTGTGGGAATACTACGGAAGTCACAAGCGGTTCATTAAAACGCGGAGATACAAAAAGTTGCGGATGCAACAAAGGCAAGTTTGTGTCAGACGCGAGAAAAACACACGGTCTTTCTCACGACAGAATATACGGGCTTTGGAAAAACATGATAGACAGATGCAACAACCCGAAATCAATAAGCTATCCGCTGTATGGTGGAAAGGGTGTTACTGTGTGCGATGAATGGATGTCGTTCCAAAACTTCTCACAATGGGCGTTTGCAAATGGATATGCAGATACGCTTACGATAGACAGAATTGATTGGAACGGCAATTATAATCCACAAAACTGTCGATGGGTTAATTGGCAAACACAACAGAACAACAGATGCAATAACCACATCCTTACAGTTAATGGTGAAACAGATACCCTTTCAAACATGGCACGAAAGTACGAAATCCCGTGGTGGGTTGTGTCAAGCAGGCTCAGAAACGGTTGGGATGAGGAACGGGCTGTTCTTACTCCAAAGAGGTATTATCCATGCAGAAAGTCCGTATAACGAAAACACTATTAGACAGTTGGCTGTGGTCGTTCAAGCGGGATGACGGGTGGGAGGATTTTCTCGCCACCCTCAACCGGGAAAAGACCCCGCCGACCAAGGCGATGTTGGATGGGATTCGGTTTGAAAACTGCCTCAACTCCGTTCTGAATGGGGAACATTTGCCGGAAGACCACGAATGGAAGTTCCCTATTACAGAGATGTCCTACGAACTCTGGGGTGCGCGACAGCAAGTTGTGCTGTTCTCCGAAATGCAAATCGAAAACCAGATTTTCCTTTTGCATGGCGTTCTGGACTACTTGCGCGGAGGCAGGATTTGGGACTGCAAGTTTAGCAAAACTTACGACCTCAACAAGTATCTAAAAAGCCCACAGCACCCCATGTACATGGCACTTGTCCCGGAGGCGTTTGAGTTTGAGTACATCATCTGCGATGGAAAGTATGTGTATCGTGAGCGATATCCGCGAGATATAGTGCCTCCTATTGAACCAATCATTAAGAACTTCAAGCATTTTCTTGAAAAACACAATCTTTATGAAATCTATCTTGGGAAATGGAGTGTAGAAATTTGAGCAACTGGTCTGATTTTCAGCGAGAAGAGAAAGAGCGCGAGAGCGCGGTAACTGGCAAGCACAGGGTGGTCATCACGGAGGCCACGGAGGGGGCAACCGGGGCGCAGAGCAAGAACCCCGGCACGCCGATGATTATCATCAAGGTTCGTCCCTCCGGGCGGCACTTCTCCGTCACTCACCGCATCGTGAAGAACGACTACTTCAACCGCAACATGACCTCGTTCTTCGATGCGTTCCCGGAGATTCCCTTTGGTGACTTCAACTTTATCACTTGGGTCGGCGCAGAGGGAGCGGCTATGTTTAAGCAGGATGACCGTGGATACACGCAGATTGCGTACTTCCTGTCCCCGGAACGCGCCGAAGACCTCCCGCCGTTTGAGGGAGAAAAGCCGGAGCGTCAGATTATCACCTCGTTGGAGGATGAAAGCGAGGATGATTCCGAACTTCCGTTCATGTGATGGTTAGGCATTGGACAGACGGAGAACTAAAGGAAGAACTCTCCAAGCTGACTATCATCGAAGACACAAGGGAGCAAGACCATCATTGCGCGGAGTACTTCAAGAAGCACGGTATTCCCCACATCACGCGAAAACTGGATACCGGGGATTACTCCGCACAGTTGGGGGATATGACTCTGGAGCGGTCTGTGGCAATCGAACGCAAGCGCAATCTGGACGAGTTGTGCGGGAACATGACCGCAGACCGCGACAGATTTGAGCGGGAGTTCATCAGAGCCAAGGCAACCGGGATGCACATCTTCCTCATCGTGGAGAACGCCACATGGACGGATGTGTTTTTGGGGAACTACCGCTCCAAGCTGTCGAGCAAGAGCCTCATGGGGAGCATCCTGTCGTGGTTGGCGAGGTTCGACGTGACGCTGATTTTCTGCAAGCCGGAGGAAACGCCACGGATTATCTACGGAATCCTTTATTACTACTGTAGGGAGGAACTGCTATATGGCAAACATTAATCCGTCTTACTTTGAGAAGCGAATCAAGGAAGACACCGAAGAACTTGAACGCATCCGCGAGAAGGAACGCAACGATGCCACCGCCCAGAAACTCCACGATATCTACCAGTCCTTGGTGGACAAGGGGTTCACCGAAGAACAGGCTTTCTACCTCTTCTATGAGGCTGTGAAAGCCGCTTGGGAAAAGGCGTAGTGGGACAGGGCGATAAGCCGATACCCTACAAGCCGGAGCATTGGGCGGCGCGGGACGATGTGATAGGCAAGGAGTTCGCCTCCTGCCTAATGCGTCCGTGTCCGCACCCGAAGGTTATCAAGCGATTCGGCGTTGGCGGTGTAGCAAACGTTTCCGTCTACACTTGCCGGAGATGCAAGTACCATCAAATCCAACCGTTATTCTTGGGGGTGAGTTGCGTTTATGAACTGGAAGAAGGGGTTTGCCCCGGAGCGCAAAATTGATTGGGCAGATGTTGCCGACTTCATCCGCGACTCCGTGCCAATGGTTCATGCAGTCGAGTTCTATTACCCGGAACTCACCCCGCGCCACGGCAGAATCCCGTGTCCTCTTCATGGCGGGAAAGACTACAACTTCTCGCTCCACGGTGGCGTATTCAAGTGCTTCGTATGTGGGGCAACTGGCGATGTAATCACCTTCGTTAAGGAAAGTCAGAGGCTTTCTACGCGGGTCGATGCCATGAAGAGGATTAACGCGGACTTCCTTCTCAACCTACCGATTGACTCCAACGTAACAGCCGACTTTAGCGAAGAGGTGGCGAAGCGCAGAGCAAGGCGGGAGGCGAAAGACCGGGAGATTGCGGAGTGGTGGAAACAGTACCACGCGCTGATGGACGAGTGGACGGCGTTGGACAAAGCCAAGAGGACGGCGCACCCGGCATCGGAAGAATACGCCAACGCGGTAAAGCAAATCGACTATGTTGGATATCGTCTTGATTCGTTACCAAAAGAACCGAGGTGAGCAATACTATTAATCAAAATCAGAAATTTCTGTCCATCGCAGACACGAAAAGCATTCTCGCCCCGGACAAGGACGGAAGACCGCTCCAGACCATTGAAAACTTCTGCGCCATCATGATTAATGATTCCAACTATTCTGCCATCAGATACAACGAGATGACGGGGTGTGCGGAAATTCACAACAAGGGCAAGATAACCCGGTGGACGGACGCGGACGAAGCGCGGAGCATGATGTATATCGAATCCAAGTACGGACTGTACTCCAAGGATAAGCACTACGCCGCGCTACGCATCCTGTTTGAGGACAGAGCGTATAACCCAATCCGGGATATCGTGGACTCGCAGAAGTGGGACGGGAAGGAGCGGTGCAGATTCTTCCTGCGGGATTGGGCGAAGGTGGAGGACACGGCATACACCCGCGAGGTTTCCCGCCTCATCTTCGCCGGGGGTATCCACCGCCTGTACCAACCCGGCACAAAGTTTGACGATGTGCCGATACTCATCGGCGTTCGCCAAGGGGAGGGCAAGTCGAGCCTTGTGCGATTCCTTGCCATCAATGACCAGTACTACGGCGAGGTAAATCTGATGGAGGGGCAACAGGCAATCGAACAGTTGCGCGGAAAATGGATTTGTGAAATTTCGGAACTGCTTGCGTTGACCAAGGCAAAGGAACAGGAGGCGGCTAAAGCATACATCACCCGGCAAGTGGACACTTACCGCAAGCCTTGGGACAAGAACCCGTCAGACCTTCCCCGGCGTTGCATAATGATAGGCACGACCAATTTTGACAGCCCACTTTCTGATAAAACTGGCAATCGGAGATATTACCCCGTGACCGTACATTGTAACGGGTACGACCTCTTTGACCACGAACAGGAGTGCCGGGACTACATCCTGCAATGTTGGGCAGAGGCACGGGAACTGTACAAGAAGGGGAAGATGCCTAACTACGCAGACCGCAAGCTGACGGCGATGTATCGGGAGGCGCAGGAGAACGCCACACAGGACGATTGGCGGGTTGGTGCTATCTCTGCCTTTCTGGAGCGCAAACTCCCCGGAGAACTCACTTGCGTGCGTGAGGTGTGCCACCGTGCGTTGTCCCCCAACCCGGACTTTCCCAAAGAACCAAGCCTTGTTGAGAGCAAGGACATCGGAGCAATCATTACCCGATTGCCGGATTGGGAAAAGGTCGGGACGCGCAGGATAGCGTCATACGGGGCGCAGAAGTGTTGGCAAAAGATAGACACCGCGCCGGAGATAAAGCCGGACAAACCATTTTGGGAGGATTAAATGGATAAGTGCAAAGCAATCAACATTCTTTTGTGCGTGGTAGACACGCTTGTGTGCGCCCTCGCAATTCTGATTTTTGCGTGGTGCGCCAAGTACTTTGAGAAGTGGTGGATTATCCTCTTCTCGCTTGTCCCGCTGATGCTGTTCAACGGGCATACGCTTATTCTTGACCGACAGATTGAGGAGGGCGATGACGATGGCGATGATAGGTGACCACCCCATCGTGGAGAGCCTTGACCGCACGGGGCGGCCTCCGTGGGACGATGGCAAAGCCCCCATCTGCCCCGTGTGCTTTGAGGAGTGCGACACGCTCTACTACAACAAAAACGGAGATGTTATCGGGTGCAACGAGTGCGTCACGGCCTACGATGCGTGGGACTTGATGTGGGAGGCAATGGGATGAGTGGCTACACCGAACTGGGAAAGAAGCTCCGCTATGAAGCGACATGGCGAGAAGATTTCCCGGAAGATAAAGAACTTCTGCTTGCCGCCGCCGATGCCATTGAGCATCTGACGAAAGCCGTTGCCAACTATGCGGAGCAAGCGTGCGAGAACGAAACGAAGTGGATACCCGTGACGGAGCGGTTGCCAGATGAAAGTTTTAAAAATGTGCTGTGTTGCGGAGCAAGAGGTGGAATGTTTGTCGGTTGGGTAGCCACAAAGCCAGAACACGGAAAGATAACGGCATTTGTTCATGGTGGCAACGGACGATACATCACTCATTGGATGCCGCTTCCAGAGCCGCCGAAGGAGGGAGAGACATGAGCAAGTGGACGGTATGGGTGCGGCTTG
>CALFGU010000127.1 GCA_937877685.1 uncultured Prevotella sp. | reverse complement strand
TGCCCTGATGCGGGATCCAAAGCTGGCGGGACAGATCGTTCGGACCATGGTGGATCGGCTGCACAAGCCGGTGACGGTAAAGATCCGCAAGGGATTCGGAGCCGACGAGGAGACAGCACCTGCTGCTGAAGCCGAGGCTGCAACAGAAGCTACTCAAGAATAATTCTTACACTATACATATCCCCTCCCGCAATGGAGGGGATAATTCAATAAAGATAAAGAGTCACACCCAATTATTATAATTAAGAGAGATGAATCATAAGATAAGTCTAATGCTGCTCGTAATTCTCGCAATGGTAGCATGTACTTCCAACGAGAAAGCGCCACAGGCAACAGAGCCAGTACAAGAAAAGCCAGTACAAGTAGTGGATAACAGTCCACGCTCGCTTCCCCTGCTATATGCCACCGACACATGCAAAATAGGTCAGAACAATTACGTGTGGGAATTAGAGCGTAAAGCGTGTGATTCTTTGGGAGTCGTAGCTGACGACATGGGAGACAAGTATTACGACAATACCATCAAGATTGTTGTAAAGAAAAACGCCTCCACTCTCTTTGCCCGTACATTCAAGAAATCTGACTTCAGACACATGCTAGACGGTTGTCGTTTCATGAAGATTCACGAGGGTATGGTAAGCTTTTCAATGGCTGTAAGCTATCCCGAAAGCGACATGTCTCGCCCCTTCATTCTGAACATTGGTCCCGATGGCAGTTATATGATATTGCCCGACGATGACCTTGATGAGGAATACATCACAGACTCTTTATCTTCAGACGGAGTATAAAACATTATAGACAAAACACAAGTGGCGCATGCAAGAGTTAATTTCATTGCATGCGCCACTTGTTTATAAAGCATTAATAACTCAAACGAGCAATACGGGCAAGGCCTCCAATAATGCACAGTGGTCAGGGAAAACAATATCCGCACCCGCATCATACAGCACCTTGTCAGGCAGAGGACCTGTGTTTACCGCAATAGTAAATATACCAGCCGCCTTTGCAGCCTGAACACCTAACGGTGCATTTTCCACTACTACGGCTTCTTCCGCACTGATACCGGCTTTTTCTAATCCCATCAGATAAGGTTCGGGATGAGGTTTGCCGTGCTTCACGTCTTTGCTGGAGATGATACGCTCAGGGCGGAATATGCCGGGGAAGTTCAGGCGCAAGCGCTCCAAGAGCGAAGGTTGTCCGCTGCCTGTTACGACGTAAAGGGCGAGTCCCTTACGTTGAAGTTTCGTGAGGAGTTCCATAGCGCCCGACATTTGGGGTGCTTCAGGATATTTATTGAACTCCTGGCACTTGGCCTCGTAGATGTCATCAATCTCTTGCTGCGTAGCGTCGCGACCGTGGGTGCGCTGCATGAGCATGTTGATGGTAGAGAAACCTGTGCGACCTTCGTTCATAAATACTTCCTCGTAGGGGAGGTCAAAACCAAACTGCTTCGCCACGGTTTCCCATGACTTAGCGTGAGCGGGCATGCTGTCGAAAAGCACACCGTCCATATCGAAAAATACTGCGCGGGGGGAAGACATTGTTAGAGTACAGATAACAGAGTACAGAGTACAGTTATAAACATTTCAACAATAGTAAGAGTACGAATAACAGAGTACAGTTCTCACTCCGTATGGAGTTGTGCTCTGTACTCTGTTATCTGTACTCTATTCTTTAAATGCGTGCCTTAATCGCTTCCGTCTGCGCTTCATAACCGGGTTTGCCAAGGAGGGCAAACATATTGCGCTTGTAGTCTTCCACACCGGGCTGGTCGAAAGGATTCACACCGAGCACGAGACCGCTGATGCCGCAACCGATTTCGAAGAAGTAGATGAGCTGACCCACGTTATAAGCATCCAACTTTGACATTGAAATGCGAATGTTGGGCACACCGCCGTCAACGTGAGCGAGAAGCGTACCGAGTTCTGCCATCTTGTTGACTTCATCCACACGCTTGCCTTCGAGGAAGTTCAATCCGTCGAGGTTTTCATCATCGTGGGGGAAGAGGAGTTTGTGGCACTGTTCTTCCACAGAGATTACGGTTTCAAACACAGTGCGTTCGCCGTCCTGAATCCACTGACCCATGGAGTGGAGGTCGGTAGAAAAGTCAACTGCTGCGGGGAAGATGCCCTTGTGTTGCTTACCTTCACTTTCGCCATAGAGTTGCTTCCACCATTCATTCATGTAGTGGAGCTTGGGCTGATAGTTTACGAGGATTTCAATCTTCTTACCACTCTGGTAGATGGCATTGCGCACAGCAGCATAAAGCGCCGCGGGATTTTCCATCATAGGAACGTCTGCGCCACACTGCTTTTCCATATCTGCAGCACCCTGAACGAGGGCGTCAATATCAAAACCAGCGCAAGCAATAGGAAGAAGACCCACGGGAGTAAGTACAGAGAAGCGACCGCCTACGTTATCGGGGATGATGAAACTCTTGTAACCTTCCTTGTCTGCAGTAACGCGTGCAGCGCCCTTCTTAGCATCGGTGATAGCAACGATAACCTTCTTTGCCACTTCCTTACCGCGCTGTTCTTCACACTGCTTCTTGAGGAGGCGGAAAGCGAGAGCAGTTTCGGTAGTTGTACCTGACTTAGAGATATTAATCACACCGAACTTGCGGTTCTTGAGATATTCTGTGAGTTCGTAAAGATAGTCTTCACCGATGTTGTTACCAGCGAAGAGGATTACGGGATTCTTGCCGTCGTTAGCGAGCCACTCAAAACTGTTGCCGAGTGCTTCGATAATGGCACGCGCACCGAGGTAACTACCACCGATACCAGCCACAACGATAGTGTCGCAGTTTTCGCGCAACACCTGAGCCGTCTGCTTAATATCCGCAAGATGTTCCGCAGTAATTGAAGAGGGAAGGTGGAGCCAACCAAGGAAGTCATTACCAGCACAAGTGCCCGCTTCGAGCGCCTGTTGCGCAGCCTTTACTTGGGGTTCGAGAGATGCTACTGCCTCTGCTGAGAGGAAGGGAGTAGCCTTTGAAATGTCGAGTTTAATCATAATGGTTATGTGTTGTTATTGTTATTCAAATTAATTACGTGAAGCAAGAGCATGATGAGTCAACGTTTTATCGCTCAACCGCTTTCGGGATGCAAAATTAAGGTAATTCATTTGATGGGCAAAATAAAAGTCCACCGAATTTGCCACTTTGACAAATGTGTGGTATTTTTGCACAAAACTAACTCGGCTGAAGCATGGAATACAAGAAAATTTACTCCCCCGAAGAACTTAAGGAACTCGCAGAATGGTTTAAGCAAAACCTTGACAAGTTTCCCGACACCATATCTATAAATAGTGGCACACACGTAAAAAACGTGCGCCACACGGCATCTATTTTTCAGGAAATCGCAGCAAAAGTAGGCCACAAAAAGATGTATGGCGGACACATGCGCCAATTCTTTACCCTGCGTGAACAAATCATAAAGCATTGGGAGCAAGAAGCGTTTGAGAAGGAGATTGACTCTATTCCCGTATAACCTCACCTTAGAAGGATTCCGTTACGGGAAGAAGAACTAAAAATAGCAAGTCGAACGGCGGCAATACTTTTGGTTATGATATAGAAGTTAACCCAAAGTTGCATATCATACCCCCTCACCGCAAAGCGGTCCCCTCCCCCTATCTTAAGGGGAGAGTGTGGTTTGATAC
>CALFGU010000126.1 GCA_937877685.1 uncultured Prevotella sp. | reverse complement strand
GCTCTTTAGCACCCCCTCACCGCCAAGGCGGTCCCCTCCCCCTATAAACAGGGGGAGAGCGCCGTGCGGACTGTTTTTACCTACATTATAATAGTTAACGTATCTTTTCCTGCAAAAACCGCGCCGTGTAACCCACTCCCTGTGCCACGACTTCCTCAGGTGTGCCACAGGCAATGATAGTTCCGCCCTCGTCACCACCTTCGGGTCCGAGGTCTATGACATGGTCGGCACACTTAATCACATCGAGATTGTGCTCAATGATAAGTACGGTGTGCCCGCGGGCAATGAGTGCGTCGAAAGAGCGGAGCAGGCGCTTGATATCGTGGAAGTGGAGCCCCGTAGTGGGTTCGTCAAAAATGAATAAGGTGGGTTCCGTGCGCTCCAATCCAAGGTAGTACGCCAACTTTACGCGCTGGTTTTCACCGCCGGAGAGTGTTGAAGAGGGTTGTCCGAGGTGGATGTAACCAAGTCCCACATCCTGAAGGGGTTTCAAGCGTCGTGCGATCTTTTCTTGCTTGTGCTCGGTAAAGAATTCGATGGCCTGATTGATGGTCATCTCCAAAATGTCGTGGATATTCTTATCCGCAAAGCGCACTTCGAGAATGTCGTTCTTAAAGCGCTTACCGCCACACGCCTCACACTCTAAAATGAGATCCGCCATGAATTGCATTTCCACGGTTACCGTTCCCTCGCCCTTACATTCCTCACAGCGTCCGCCGTCGGTATTAAAGGAGAAGTGGGCTGCCGTAAAGTCCATCTGCTTTGCCAAGGGTTGCGCCGCCATCAACTTACGGATTTCATCATACGCCTTGACGTAGGTCACGGGATTTGAACGCGAGGACTTACCAATGGGATTCTGGTCCACAAATTCGATTGCCTTGATTTGGTTCAAATCGCCGTCGAGCGCGATAAACTCTCCGGGGCGGTCGCAAGGTTCATCAAAGTGGCGCTTCAAGGCACGGTAGAAAATGTCTCTAACGAGGGTAGATTTTCCCGAACCACTCACGCCCGTAACTACCGTCATGACGTTCAAGGGGAACTTGGCGTCAACACCCTTCAGGTTATTGTGGCGCGCACCTTTGAGTTCGATAAAATTATTCCAGCGTCTGCGCGAAGTGGGTACTTCAATGCTTTCACGCCCCGTCAAATAGCGAAGGGTGTGAGAGTTATATTGCGCATCATCTCCGTGAGCAAGCCCCTTAGATAAGGTTCCGGCAAATGTAACTTCGCCTCCGCGACGACCAGCATCCGGACCAATGTCAATGATATAATCTGCCTCGCGAATAATCTCCTCATCGTGCTCCACAATCACCACGGTGTTGCCCAAATCACGCAGCTTTTTGAGCACAGAAATGAGTCGGTCGGTGTCGCGCGAGTGAAGACCGATACTGGGTTCGTCAAGAATGTAAAGCGAACCCACGAGCGACGACCCAAGTGAGGTGGCGAGGTTAATACGTTGGCTTTCGCCGCCCGAAAGTGTATTGCTCAAGCGGTCGAGGGTGAGATAGCCCAAACCCACATCCATCAAGAATTCCAAGCGACTGCGTATTTCCGCCAAGAGTCGGGTTGCCACCTGCTCTTCATGGGGTTGGAGCGTCAGGGAAGCGAAAAATTCCTGCAACTCTCGGATGGAGAGGCGCACGAGTTCGGTAATGTTCTTCCCGCCTACCTTAACGTAAGACGCTTGTTTCTTCAAGCGCGACCCGCGACACGTGGGGCACTCCGTCTTTCCGCGATAGCGCGCCAACATCACGCGATACTGAATCTTATATTGATTTTCGCGGAGCATGTCAAAGAAGCGGTCGATACAAACATCCCAATCGCCATCGCCATGATGCACCTTGCCGTCGCCATGCCAGAGATAGTCCTTCTGCTCTTGCGTAAGGTTGTAATAAGGTTCGAAAATGGGGAAGCCCACTTCCGAAGCGCGACGGCAAAATTCCTTGCGCCATTCTCCCATCTTATCCCCGCGCCAACACATAACGGCACCTTCGTAAACACTTAAGGAAGAATTGGGCACCACAAGTTGTTCATCAATGCCCATAATACGTCCAAAGCCCTCACATTCAGGACAGGCGCCAAGGGGAGAGTTGAACGAGAACATGCTGTCGGAAGGTTCTTCAAACTGAATGCCATCCGCCTCAAAGCGCTCGCTGAACGTCACCGTTTCTTTCCCAGGATAGAAGCGCAGGACGCAGGTTCCGCCCCCCTCAAAGAAGGCTGTTTGCACGGAGTCGGCAAGGCGCGAAATGGCGGTTTGAGAATTATCTACCGCCAAGCGGTCGAGGAGCAAGTAAATGTTTTCAACGGAGAACGGAGAACGGTGAACGGTGAACGAATCGTCACCCTCGTTAACCGTTAACCCTTCACCTTTCACCGTTGAAAGTTCCTCCAGAAAATCCTCTATACGCACCATCTCGCCATCCACATCTAATCGGGAGAGTCCCTGCTTGAGGTCAATTTCCAACTGTTCGCGGAGCGTGCGTTCGCCATGTATGCGCATCGGAGCGAGCACTGTGAAGCGCGTACCTGCGGGATGCGAAAGCGCACAATCCACTACGTCCTTCACAGAATGGCGTTTCACCTCCTCACCACTAACAGGCGAGAACGTACGACCGATGCGCGCAAAGAGCAGACGGAGGTATTCGTAAATCTCCGTAGAAGTGCCCACCGTAGATCGCGGATTGCGCGACGTCACCTTCTGTTCGATAGCAATGGCAGGCGGAAGTCCCTTGATGTAATCGCACTCCGGTTTGTGCATACGCCCCAAGAACTGGCGCGAATAGGCAGAAAGGCTTTCCACATACCGACGCTGACCTTCGGCATAGAGGGTGTCGAACGCCAATGAGGACTTGCCGGAACCCGACAAGCCTGTAACTACTATCAATTTGTCGCGCGGAATTTCGAGATCGATATTCTTGAGGTTGTTCACCCGAGCGCCTTTAATCTTTATGGTCATCCGTAGAAAATGGGAGGGTAAATTGCACGTAAACACCCCTCATATCGCAATCTGCAATACACACAATGAGGGGTGAATCCTTATTTTTCACGGCAAAAATACCTTTTTTTATTCCGAAATGAAGCGTAGGCGCCCCTGAATTTGTCCACTACGGTAAAAAATAGTAAATTTGCGGGTAATTTAAACATATTTTCACACCACTATCTGAACTGCAAAAAACAAAAATCCTTATAAGCAAAACAAAGACTTTAATTAGAAAAATTATTAGTGCCTTTAGAAAAACAATAAGTATTTTTGTTTGGGGCGTTCGGAAGTGTAGCATATCAAACAGATACCCAACGCAAAACTAAAAACAAATTATGAAGATAGAACAACAACTTTCTGCAGCCATCATTGCTGCGATTAAGGAACTTTACGACTTTGACGCACCCGCTGAACAGGTGCAACTCTCAAAGACAAAGAAGGAATTTGAAGGCCACCTTACGCTCGTGGTTTTCCCTTTCCTCCGTGTTTCTAAGAAAAAGCCTGAAGACACCGCTCAGGAAATCGGTCAGTACCTTCAGGAACATACCGACGTTATTGCTTCGTTCAACGTCATCAAGGGTTTCTTGAACCTCGTGATTGCCCCTGCCGCTTGGATTGCCTTGCTGAATGACATCCACGCTGCGGAAAAGTATGGCTTCACGGCGCCTACTGATCGTTCGCCCCTCGTGATGATTGAATATTCTTCGCCCAACACGAACAAGCCCCTCCACTTGGGTCACGTGCGTAACAACCTCCTTGGTTGGGCTGTGGCACAGATTGCCGAGGCTAACGGCAACCGTGTGGTGAAGACGAATATCGTGAACGACCGCGGTATTCACATTTGTAAGTCAATGCTTGCTTGGCAGAAGTATGGCAATGGCGAAACTCCCGAATCGTCAGGCAAGAAGGGCGACCACTTGATTGGCGACTACTACGTGGCTTTCGACAAGCATTATCGCGCAGAAGTGAAGGAACTTACGGCGAAGTTTATGGCGGAAGGTATGGATGAAGAAGCGGCTACGGAAAAGGCAAAGGCGGAAGCGCCCCTTATGAAGGAGGCTCGCGAAATGTTGGTGAAGTGGGAGCATAATGACCGCGAGGTGCGCGCACTTTGGCGCAAGATGAACGAATGGGTGTACGAGGGTTTCGATGAAACTTACAAGGCACTCGGTGTGGGTTTCGACAAGATTTATTACGAAAGCGATACCTACCTTGAAGGTCGCGAAAAGGTGATTGAAGGTCTTCAGAAGGGCCTTTTCTACAAGCGCGAAGACGGTTCTGTATGGGCAGACCTCACTGGCAATGGTTTGGATGAAAAACTCTTGCTCCGCTCTGACGGAACCTCTGTTTACATGACCCAAGATATTGGTACGGCAAAGCTTCGTTTCCAGGACTTCCCCATTAACAAGATGATTTATGTGGTGGGTAACGAGCAGAATTACCACTTCCAGGTGCTCTCTATCTTGCTTGATAAACTCGGATTCGAATGGGGTAAAGACCTTGTGCACTTCTCTTACGGCATGGTGGAACTCCCCAACGGTAAGATGAAGAGCCGTGAAGGCACAGTGGTTGATGCTGACGAATTGGTAGCAGAAATGGTGCGCCAGGCACGTCAGACGAGCGACGAAGCGGGCAAGTTTGCCGACATGAGTGAGGAAGAAAAGCAAGAAGTAGCACGCATCGTGGGTATGGGTGCCTTGAAGTACTTCCTCCTTAAGGTGGACGCACGCAAGAATATGCTCTTCAACCCCGAAGAAAGTATTGACTTCAACGGTAATACAGGTCCCTTCGTACAATATACTTATGCACGTATCCGCTCTATTCTCCGCAAGGCAGAAGATGCTGGTATCGTGATTCCCGAAACGCTTAATGCAAACGTTGCGCTCTCAACGAAGGAAGAAGAAATCATTCAGCACGTGGCAGAATTCGCACAGGTGGTGAAGGCAGCGGGTGTGGATTACTCGCCCTCAACTATCGCCAACTACTGCTACGAACTCGTGAAGGAATACAACCAATTCTACCACGAATTCAGCATTCTCCGCGAAGAGGATGAAGCAAAGAAGGTGTTCCGCCTCGTACTCTCGCAGAACGTTGCCAAGGTAATTCGCCTCGGTATGGGACTCCTCGGCATCGAAATGCCTGAACGTATGTAATCCGTGTCACCGACATGGCAAAGAAACCGAAATACTATGTCGTGTGGGAGGGACACACTCCCGGCATCTACACCGAGTGGGAAGAAGCAGAAGCACAGGTGAAGGGGTATCCCGAAGCCGTGTTCAAAGCTTTCTCCTCGCGTAAAGAGGCGGAAGTTGCCTTCGAGGAAGGTCCGCTGGAGTACATAGGGAAAGGAGAAAGGAGAAAGGAGAAAGGAGAAATTGAAGCACTGCAACAGTACGAATGTGTTAAAGACCTTAAAGACTCTAAAGACCTAAATGCCCTTAAAGACCCTACACCCTCTAAAGACCGCTTAGAACTCTTGCGCAAGCAGGCGGCTCTGAAGGCGTGTCAAGCGCTTCCCACGGCCGTCGATGCACAAGCCATTGCCGTGGATGCAGCGTGCAGTGGGAATCCCGGACAAATGGAATACCGCGGCGTGTATCTCAAGACGGGCGAAGAAATCTTCCATTACGGTCCCGTGTTCGGCACGAACAACATCGGAGAATTCTTAGCCATCGTTCACGGTCTTGCCCTTTTGGCACAGCGTGGGTACACCATTCCCATCTATTCCGACAGCGTCAACGCCATGCTTTGGGTAAAGCGCAAGCAGTGCCGAACGACGCTCCCCCTTAACGACAAAACTCAAGCGCTTCACGAACATATTCGTCGCGCCGAAACTTGGTTGCGCACCCACTCCTATTCCAATGACCTGCGTAAGTGGGAAACGGAAAAGTGGGGCGAAATCCCTGCGGATTTTGGAAGAAAAGGATGATTGAAAAAGGAGAAAACTATCCGCACAGGCAAACTTCTTACCTCTCATTCCTCATTTGCTTTGCACCCCCTCACCACTTATGTGGTACCCTCCCCCTATAAACAGGGGGAGAGCGCCATCCGGAACGCAAAAAACCGCGTTAATCTCAGTAACCTTCTCGTCTACTCGTACCTAAAAAACTCGTCTACTATATTTATTCCCAATGAAAGAATTTTACAAACTCATTAGTCGTTACGTTGCGCCTTACAAGCGCTACCTTTTCGGCTCGCTGTTCTTTAATATCTTATCGGCAGTGCTCAATGTCTTTTCCTTCGTGTCGCTCATCCCGATGCTGCAGTTGCTCTTCGGACTCGACACGACGGTATATAAATTCATTCCTTGGGATACGGCAGGTATGGGGATGAAGGACATTATTGTCAACAACCTTTACTATTACACAACGGAACTCATCGCTGACTACGGCGCCTCAACAACGCTTTTGCTCATCGGTAGTTTTCTTGTGGTGGCAACACTCCTGAAGACGGGTTGCTACTTCGCTTCCGTGGCAATCATGGTACCCATGCGTACGGGCATTGTGAGAGACATCCGCTCGGAGGTGTATCACAAGATTATTTCGCTCCCGCTCTCGTTCTTCTCTGACGAACGTAAGGGCGACATTATTGCTCGCATGAGCGGGGATGTCAATGAAATTGAAACCTCAGTGACGGGTTCGTTGGAAATGCTTATCAAGAACCCCATCCTCTTGCTCTGTTATTTCGGCGTGCTTATCTATACGTCGTGGGAACTTACCTTGTTCACCATCGTTGTTCTCCCCTTGATGGGTTGGGCTATGGGTAAAATCGGACGCAAACTCAAGCGCCAGAGCATGGATGCCCAGAACAAATGGAGCGAAACCATGTCGCAACTCGAAGAAACCTTGGGCGGCATGCGCATTATCAAAGCATTTACCGCAGAACGCAAAATGTGCGGTCGCTTTGACGCTTCGGCCAACGAATTCCGCGATGCCGCAGGAAAGGTTGCCGTACGCCAATCATCAGCCCACCCCGTGAGCGAATTCCTCGGCACTTGCCTCATCGTGCTCGTGCTTTGGTATGGCGGAACGCTCATTTTCTCCAACAATGCTCCCATTGATGCGCCCACCTTCATCTTCTACATGGTGATACTTTACAGCATCATCCAACCCCTTAAGGACCTCTCAAAGGCGAGTTACAATATCCCCAAGGGGATGGCGTCTGTAGAGCGCGTAAACAAGATTCTCAACGCTGAAAATCCCATTCAGGAACCCAAGAATGCCGTTTCTGTGAGCGGATTAAAGGAAGAAATCACCTTCAAGGACATTACCTTCTCCTACAATGGTAAAACAGAAGTGCTTAAGAACGTAAACCTCACCGTGAAGCGCGGACAGACAATTGCCCTTGTCGGACAGAGCGGTTCGGGAAAATCTACGCTTGTTGACCTTCTCCCACGCTATCACGACGTAACGGAAGGCGAAATCCTCGTTGACGGAGTGAACATCAAGTCTATGCGACTCTCCGACCTCCGCAAGATGATTGGTAATGTGAATCAGGAAGCCATTCTCTTCAACGACTCGTTCTTCAACAACATTGCCTTTGGTGTGGAAGACGCTACGCTTGAGCAAGTGCAGGAAGCGGCAAAGATTGCCAACGCTCACGAATTTATCATGCAGAGTGAGCAGGGTTATGACACGGGAGTGGGCGACCGTGGTTGCCGTCTCTCAGGCGGTCAGCGCCAACGCGTTTCTATTGCACGCGCCATCTTGAAGAACCCCGACATCCTCATTCTTGACGAAGCCACTTCGGCACTCGACACGGAGAGCGAACGTCTTGTGCAAGAGGCTCTCGAACGCTTAATGAAGACACGCACAACGATTGCCATAGCTCACCGACTCTCAACCATCAAGAACGCTGACGAGATTTGCGTACTCCACGAAGGTCGCATCGTAGAGCGTGGTACGCACGACGACCTCCTTGCCAAGGACGGCTATTACAAGAAGCTCAACGACATGCAGCAACTGTAATCTCCGGAATTGAGATAAAACAACAAAACAGGTAAACAGAACTGTCAGCGCAACTCTGCTCAACATTTCTGTTTACCTGTTTTTTGTTTCATACCCTACTTTGCTTGGGACCAGTTCTCATCAATAGCATGGAACAACAGAGAACATTTCAGACACATCTCATCAAGACAAAAAGGACTTTAAACGTAGCGCCCTACTCTCACGCTAACAAGCGAGAAAAAGGAACAACAATGACTGCATATCTATAATCGTAAAAACAAAGTTAGAAATAGGACGAACAATTTAAGACTAAATTTTCCTAAAGCCTCAAATAAAATTTCTAATTACTGCCTTTGTAAATCGCAAACAAAGCAACCTTAAAATCAACCCTATTTCAAGAGGCAAAAAGCATAAAATAAGAACAAAAAGATGGGTGTCAACATTGCGTGACACCCATCTTTATTTGTTGATGATTTATTCCGACCAATCCATCTTGGTCATGCGTACATAACTCTGGTAGCGCTTCTTGGCCATTTCCTGACATGCAGCGAAGAGTTCTTCTGCTTCGTCGGGATACTGCTTCAATACTGAGAGGAAGCGCACTTCACCCTTGAGGTAATCCTGGAACTTATCCCACTGGGGTTCCTTAGAGTCGAGCTGGAAGGGATTCTTGCCTTCTGCTTCGAGAGCGGGATTGTAGCGCCAGAGGTGCCAGTAACCGCATTCTACAGCAGCTGCTTCTTCTGCCTGAGCCTTGCCCATGCCCTTCTTAAGGCCGTGGTTGATACAGGGAGCATAAGCGATTACCAATGAAGGTCCGGGATAAGCTTCTGCTTCGCGGAGCGCCTTGAGACACTGTGCCTGGTCAGCACCCATAGCTATCTGCGCAACATATACGTAACCGTAAGTTGTAGCAATCATACCGAGGTCCTTCTTGCGGATACGCTTACCAGAAGCTGCGAACTTCGCAATCGCACCTAAGGGTGTTGCCTTAGAAGATTGACCACCGGTGTTAGAATAAACTTCTGTGTCGAGCACGAGAATATTTACGTCTTCACCCGAAGCGATAACGTGGTCAAGACCGCCGTAACCGATGTCGTAAGAAGCACCGTCACCACCGATAATCCACTGACTACGCTTCACGAGGTAGTGAGAAAGTTCATCAAGTTGCTTTGCCATTTCATGACCTTGCGCAACACCACCAGCGATGAGAGGCTTCATCTGTTCGGCAATAGCCTTAGTCTTGTCGGCGTCTTCCTTATTGTCAATCCACTGCTGAGCGAGTTCCTTCATTTCGTTGCATGAGCAGTCGCACATCGCAACCTTCTTCAAGAGTTCTTCGAGGCGGAGGCGCATCTTCTTGTTTGCGAGTGTCATACCGAGACCAAATTCGCAGAAGTCTTCGAAGAGTGAGTTTGCCCACGCAGGACCCTGTCCCTTTTCATTGGTAGTGTAAGGCGTAGAGGGAATAGAACCTGAATAGATAGAAGAACAACCCGTAGCGTTTGCCACCATCTGGCGGTCGCCAAAGAGTTGAGAAACAAGCTTCACATAAGGTGTTTCACCACAACCCGAACATGCGCCAGAGAATTGGAACAAGGGTGTAGCGAATTGGCTTACGCGCACATTACTCTTGATATCGAGAAGATCTTGCTTGCTCTTAACGTTCTTAACACAGTAATCCCAGTTAGCAGCTTCGTCCAATTCCTGCTGGAGGGGCACCATCTTGAGCGCAGGACCCGTCTTGGGAGAACCGGGACAAACATCCACACAGTTACCACAGCCCAAGCAGTCCATAACACCCACCTGCATGCGGAACTTCATGCCCTTAATCGCAGCGGGTGCCTTAATTTCAAGCGTAGGAGCGTTGAAGCCTGCCGCTTCTTCGTCGTTCATCACGAAGGGACGGATGCAAGCGTGAGGACAAACGTAAGCACACTTGTTACATTGGATACAGTTGTCAGCTTCCCACGTAGGAACGAACGCACTTACGCCACGCTTTTCATAAGCTGAAGTGCCCTGGGGCCAAGTACCGTCTTCGTAACCCTTGAATGCGGATACGGGGAGCAAGTCACCGTTCTGCGCGTTGATAGGTCGCACTACGTTGTTGATAAATTCGGGATCGTTGTTTGCAACAACTTCGTCAGCGGGAAGATTTGCCCAAGCGGCGTCAACAACCAACTCCTTGTATTCACCACCACGGTCAACGGCAGCATAGTTCTTGTCAATGATGTCCTGACCCTTCTTGCCGTATGACTTCACGATGAATTTCTTCATCTGCTCTACCGCCAACTCTACGGGGATTACCTCTGTGATGCGGAAGAATGCCGACTGAAGGATGGTATTTGTGCGATTGCCAAGACCAATTTCCTGAGCAATCTTCGTAGCGTTGATGTAGTAG
>CALFGU010000125.1 GCA_937877685.1 uncultured Prevotella sp. | reverse complement strand
GTGTAAAAACACAAAAAAATTTTATTATATATTTAAATATATAATAACTTATTTTCTTTACTATTTCAGGCAGACACTTATCAAAAATTATTATCTGTAAAACTGTAAAGGGGCAATCAAAAAGTGGGATGCCTACCCGCTGGAGGTTCCCCCCCCCTGAAAAAGCTTATCCCGCATGCTGCAAACTACTGATTTTAAAGGAATAAGGTTGATTCGATATGAGGTATATGTGCCTATTTTTGCTGTCACGCCATGTGTCACACTTTTTTGAAAAAAGATGCCGAAACCATGCGTATGGGGGACTTTCGCGGACATCTGCTGTCCTATTTTTAAAAATTTTTCAACACTCACAACTCCCTGTATATCTATATTTTACAGCCTATTTTTCGCCATTTTTCGCAATGCTAAATGACAATAAATGACAACTGGCCTCCACCGTGTTGTATCTTTGCATTAGGAAAGAGAGGGAGTTAAGCGAGGACAACGAGCGGGGCATTTCGCAGGGGAGGCAGATGGAAGTGCGCGCCGTTTTCAGATTTTTCAACATTTTGAGAGCACAAAGCGTAAAAATCTATTAAAAGTAGTTACCTTTGCATTTCCAAATAGAAAAATCTTGATCAAGAATCGCAATGAAAACTTTAAAAGAAAGAATATTGAAGGATGGCCGTTGCTTTGAGGGCGGCATTCTTAAGGTGGACAACTTTATCAACCATCAGATGGACCCCATCTTGATGAAGTCAATGGCCGTGGAGTTCGTGCGTCGCTTTGCCAGCTCTAAGATTGACAAAATCTTAACCGTTGAAGCCAGTGGGATTGCCCCTGCTATCATGGTGGGCTATCTGTTGGAACTCCCCGTGGTGTTTGCCAAGAAGAAGATGCCCAGCACGATGGAGAATATGCTCGTGACAGAGGTATTCTCGTTCACGAAGAACAAGTCGTATAAGGTATGCGTGAGCAAGGACTACCTTTGCCCTGGCGACAAGGTGCTCTTCATCGACGACTTCCTCGCTCATGGCAATGCGGCAAAGGGGATGATTGACTTGGTGCAACAGGCTGGTGCCGAATTGGTGGGCATGGGTTTCCTTATTGAAAAGGACTTTCAGGACGGTGGAGCCTTCCTGCGCAACGAGGGCATCCACGTAGAATCGTTGGCCATCATTGAAAGCTTGGATAATTGCGAAATTAAATTGAAGTAAAAAAAGGGAATGGAGACAACAAAACAACTCAACGAGCAGCCCCAGGGCTTGATTTACGGATTGGAGGACCGCCCACCGCTTCGCGACACGTTCTTCGCCGCGCTTCAACACCTCTTGGCCATCTTCGTGGCAATCATCACCCCTCCGCTCATCATCGCGGGAGCCTTGAAGTTAGACCTTGAAACGACGGGTTTCTTGGTGTCCATGGCCCTGTTCGTGTCGGGCATAGCCACCTTCGTTCAATGTCGGAGAGTGGGTCCCGTAGGGTGCGGATTGCTCTGCATTCAAGGCACAAGTTTCTCCTTCATCGGTCCCATCATTTCGGCAGGGATTGCGGGCGGATTGCCAGCTATTTTCGGTGCAACGATTGCGGGTTCGGTGGTTGAAATATTCGTGAGCCGCGTGTTGAAATACTTGCGCCACATCATCACTCCCCTGGTTTCGGGCATTGTCGTGACGCTCATCGGTTTGAGCCTCATCAAAGTGGGCATCAATGCCTGCGGAGGCGGAGCGGCGGCTATGGAGGCTGGGACCTTTGGGTCGTTGGAATATCTTGGACTTGCGGCCCTTGTGTTGGGCGTTATCATCCTCTTCAATCGTAGTAGTAATCCCTACTTGCGCATGAGTTCCATCGTGATTGGTCTTGCCGTTGGGTATGCCGTTTCATGGGCATTAGGCATGGTGGACTTCTCCAACATCACCAATTATGGAAGTTTAAACATCCCCATCCCCTTCAAGTATGGCATTTCGTTTGACCTCTCCGCCATCATTTCCTTAGGTCTTGTTTACCTCATCACGGCCATTGAAGCCTATGGCGACATCACGGCCAACTCCATGATTTCGGGTCAACCCGTTGAGGGCGAAAAGTTCATGAAGCGCGCACAAGGGGGCATCATGGCCGATGGTGTGAATTCGGCCATAGCGGGTGTGTTCAACTCCTTCCCCAACTCTATTTTTGCCCAAAACAATGGGATGATTCAGCTTACGGGCGTTGCGAGTCGCTACGTGGGGTACTTCATCGCTGGCATGCTTATCTTGTTAGGTTTGTTCCCCGTCGTGGGCTTGATTTTCTCATTAATGCCCGAACCCGTATTGGGCGGTGCAACCTTACTCATGTTTGGCACCGTAGCGGCGGCAGGTGTGCGCATCATCGCCTCGCAAACCATCAACCGAAAGGCAACGCTTGTGGTGGCCATCAGCTTCAGCCTCGGCCTGAGCGTTGAACTCGTGCCCGAGATCCTCACGCAATTCCCCGAAACGGTGCGCAACATCTTCTCATCGGGCATCACAACGGGCGGCGTTGCGGCCATCCTGGCTAATGCATTGATTCGCATCAAGGAGGATTAACTCATCAAGAAATCTTAAAACGACACACGTTATAAATTATATATCCACATCTCCAATAAAATGGCGATGTGGATATTGTTTTATTATCGTTGTCAGGTAAAGTTTTTGAGAAGTAACGGCCTGAACCAAAGGTCGCTGACCAACGGGAGG
>CALFGU010000124.1 GCA_937877685.1 uncultured Prevotella sp. | reverse complement strand
ACAACACCCAGGGCGTTGCCCTGGGCTAATGGCTTTATCCCCTTTCAGGGGAATCATGCAAACTGTGGGGCTTATACCATTCAAACAACTTTATATTCATAGAGTTAGAGGCGTTTACCGGACAGCAATAATTGTAGATATGTTTGCGGGAAAGCAGGTGTACAGAGGTTTTGTTCTTATGTGCTGCTGTCAAAAAGGTTTATGCGGGGGACAAATAAAAAATCCCCTCTGAAAACTAATGTGATTTTCGGAGGGGATGTTATCATTTATATGAGTTGACTTAGAAGCGTGCTGAGATTTGGAAATCTACGGTGTTGAAGTGGTTATCGGCGGGTGAGGGGTTGCGGTCAACGGTGTAAGTGTAGTTGAGTTGCATCATGAGGTTCTTGCCGAGGTTGTAATTGGCAGACATGCACCAGTCGGTCTTGAGCGTGTTCCATGAACGTGTGTCATGGCGGTAGCAGTCCCACTTACCATAGACCTTGAAATTCTTTGCAACGGGCACACCTACGGTTGCGTACCAACCTTCGCTGTGTTTGGGCGCGCTGGCATTGTTGATGGCGCCTCCGTAACTATACATGTATTCCGCACGTACGGTCCATTTATCTTCATATTTCACACCGAAGCCCATGCGCTTGCGGTCAATTTGGTCTTTTGTGTTAGCCTCGTTGGTGTAAGTGCCGTTCCAGAGAAAGCCGCCTACTTCGAGTTTCTTCAAGGGGCGAAGCCAAAGACCGGCGATGTAGTCCTTGTCTTTATCTTTGTCTTTGTGGTTGATGCCTTGACCATTGAAGACTCCGAGTTGGTAATGGAAAAGGTAGTGTCCCTTTTCGCCACCCACCTTGAAGAGGTCACCCTGAATTTGTGCACCAAGGTCACGACCGCCACTGCTGTGCTCTCCGCAACGGTCGTTCATGAGGAACTTGAGGGTTGCTTGTGAGTAAGCGCCATGACCAATGGCGAGGGGCGACATGGGATTTTCAAAACCGAAACTACGCTTGAATTGTCCCACCTTTACGCGGAAGGCGTCGTATTTTTGCCATTCTACAAAGGCGTCAAGAAGGCGCGCACCCTTGTCTACACCGGGAGCACCGCTCACTTCGCCCTGGAAGCGGTAGAAGAAATCTTTGTAAACATAACCTGAACCGTAAATACGGAGGTAGCGCATGTCAAAACCGCCATTGTCGGTGACGTTTGCCTTGTCGGTGATGCTGTACTTACCTGTGATGAAACCACCTACGGTAATTGTGGGGTCGGCTTTCTTAACTGCTTCAGGTGCCTTCTGAGTGGCGAGACTGAAAGTTGTACCTTCCTTTTCTCCGGGGTGGAGCGTTTCGGCGAATGTTGCCAATGACGTGGTTGCGCAAAGCGCAAGGGTGAGGATTGATTTCATATAATGTGAGGTTGAGAGGTTAAGAAGTTCTGAGGTTCTGAGGTTCTGGAGTTCTGAGGGGGGGGGAAGACAGAAGAACAAAATGTATAAGGTTCTGAGGTTCTGAAGTCCATCCGCGCAATCCCTGAGCAAGCGCTCGTTGAACGTTTAACGACCATGTGGAGTAAAGCACTGCGCCAGCCTCTTCGTTAAACGTTCATCGTTAAACGTTCATCGTTCACCTTTCACCGTTTTGAGGTTAAGGGGTTAATAGGTCTGCAACTACAAACGTGCTTCCGCCAATAAAGATGACGTCTTCGGGCGAGGCGTTGTTGCGGGCGACTTGATGTGCTTCTTTAACCGAGGCAAAGGTACTACCTTTTAAGTTAAAATTCGTTGCGATTTCCAATAATTTTTCTGCGGGGAGCGCACGATTGACCGATGCTTGCGTAAAATAGTAGTGCGCTTGCTTGGGGAGAAGGGCAACGACGTGGGTGATGTCCTTATCGTTCACCATGCCGAAAATGATGTGCAAGCGTTTCCCCTCATCGATAAATTTTTGAAGACGTGGTGCGAGGTATTGCCATCCGCCAATGTTGTGCCCCGTGTCACAAATGGTGAGAGGAGACGTAGAGAGGGTTTGCCAACGCCCCATAAGGTGGGTGAGGTCGCACACGTGAGCAAGTCCCTCACGGATGTGTTCAGGTGAGATGCTTAATTGCTTTTGAAGGATGTTGAGCGCCGTGCAAATGGTGCGCAAGTTCTTCTCTTGGCAATCGCCCTTGAGTTGGAAGTTTATGGCTTCGAGGTTAAGATTTTGGTCTTCCGCAAAATAAAGAGGAGCATCTTCACGCTTTGCTACCTCAATAAATACAGGGTCGCTCTCCGCTCCATGTTCGCCAATGACGATGGGAGTCGCTGGTTTTATAATTCCCGCCTTTTCAGAGGCAATTTCCTTGATCGTGGAACCTAAGAATTGCGTGTGGTCAAAACTAATGTTGGTGATCACGGAGAGTAGGGGGCGGATGATGTTTGTGCAATCCAAACGCCCTCCGAGTCCTACTTCAATTACGGCAATGTCCACCTCTTGGTCGGCAAAATACTTGAATGCCAATGCCGTGGTGAGTTCAAAGAAAGAAGGGTAGAGGGGTTCGAAGAAGTGGCGATGGTTTTCTACAAAGTTCACCACATATTCCTCTTCCATCATCTCGCCATTCACGCGGATGCGCTCACGGAAATCAACAAGGTGAGGCGATGTGAAAAGTCCCACTTTATAACCCGCCGATTGGAGCACGGCGGCAAGAGAGTGGGAGGTAGAACCCTTTCCATTGGTGCCACCGACATGTATCGTTTTGAACTTCTGATGAGGATGATCAAAATAAGCGTCAAGCGCCTTTGTGGTTGATAAACCCTCTTTATACGCGCCTGCCCCAATGTTTTGAAACAATGGGGCAGCTGCGTAAAGGTAATTTATGGTTTCTTGGTAAGTCATAAAGAAAAGGAGAATGGAGAGAGGAGAATTACCATGCGGATAATAATGCGCCAGTCATTTCTTTTGTTTAGGAGAATGGAGAAAGGAAAGAGGAGAATTTCCATGCGCCAGCATTTTCTCCTTTCTTATTTCTCCTTTAACTAAAGTATCCTCTGAAATTATCGAAAATCTTGCGCTTGGATGAGGGTGACGCCTTGAGGTTGTCGCTATCTTGCATACCTTCAAATGCCTTCTTTTCGTCCTTGCTCAATGTTTCGGGGATATAGACGCTAATGTTTACGATAAGGTCGCCCTTGCCATATCCATAACCCTTAACGGCGGGGAGTCCCTTACCACGAAGGCGGAGCACGGTGCCGGGTTGTGTTCCCGCCTTAATGTTGATGTTTGCCTTTCCGTCGATAGTGGGTATTTGTGCCGTAGTGCCGAGTGTTGCTTCAGAAACGGTGAGGAGAAGGTTGTAGATAAGGTCGTTTTCATCACGGAGGAAGTCGGCGTGCTCTTGCTCTTCGATGAATACCTGAATATCGCCAGGCACTCCACTATGGCGACCTGCGTTACCCTTACCGCGAGCAGTGACTACCATGCCACCTTGAACGCCTGCGGGGATTTCGATTTCCACAATCTCTTCGCCAGCCACCACGCCTTCGCCGTGGCAGTGCTTACACTGATTCTTAATAATAGTGCCCTCGCCATGACAAGCGGGACAAACATCCTGTGTCTGCATCATGCCGAGCATGGTTTGCTTGGTGCGTACCACATAACCGGAACCTTGACATGTAGCACAGGTTTCGGGATGCGCTCCTTCGGCACAACCTGACCCTTGGCATGATGTGCAAGTAACGTCTTTCTTTACCTTAAACTTCTTGGTGACACCCGTGTTGATTTCTTCGAGCGAGAGGGAAACCTTCATACGGAGGTCGCTACCCTTGAATTTACGGGGTTGCTGACGTCGTCCACCACCAAATCCGCCAAATCCACCGCCACCAAAGTGTCCACCGAAGATATCGCCAAATTGTGCGAAGATGTCATTGAGGTCCATGCCTCCAGCGCCAAATCCGCCAAATCCGCCAAATCCTCCAGCACCATTCACACCTTCAGCTCCAAATTGGTCGTAGCGTGCACGCTTGTCGGGGTCGCGCAAGACGTCGTAAGCCTCAGCAGCTTTCTTAAACATCTCCTCCGCCTCCTTATTATCAGGATTACGGTCGGGGTGATATTTTATGGCTACCTTCTTATATGCCTTTTTGATTTCTTCAGCAGTAGCATTACGCTCCACGCCGAGAATTTTATAATAATCGTTTTCCATAACTCTGTATGTTATTGTCCTACTGCAACTTTAGCGTAGCGAATCACCTTTTCGTTAAGCATGTAACCTGCTTGAACACAATCAATCACCTTGCCCTTGAGGTCGTCGGTAGGAGCAGGGATAAAGGCAATGGCTTCGTGAAGGTCGGTAGTAAATTCCGCATCCTTCGTGTCAATTCGCTTCAATCCCTGTTCGCTCAACACTGTGTTTAGTTTATTAATAATAAGTTCCACACCCTCGCGAAGTGAAGCTACGTCAGCAGCATCATTCATGTGTTGCATAGCGCGTTCAAGGTCGTCAAGCACGGGGAGGAGAGACGTAATTGTCTTCTCGCCACCATTAAGAATGAGGTCTGCCTTTTCCTTGATGGTGCGCTTGCGATAATTTTCAAACTCTGCCACCTTGTAGAGCATGGCATTGTTGAGTTTTTCAATCTTAGCTTCCGCCTCCGCCAACTTTTCCTCTACGGTCAATTCGCGGGGTTCTTCCGCAGGAGTTTCTTCTGTTTGTTCTGTTGTTGCTTCAGCAGGTTCCTGCGCAGAAGTATCTTCCTGTGCAGTGGTATCAATTGTTTCTTCGTTGAGAAGTTCTTCTTTTTCAGTCATAATTTTAGTTTTTTAGTTCCGTTCATTGAGTGACAGATTCCCTCCGCACTAAAGTTGCAACGTTTAAGTTCCCGCATGGAGGTTGTACTCTGTTCTCTGTTCGTTGTACTCTGAATTATTCCCCGTAAAGGCGCGCCTTAAGTTCCTTCACACGTTCGTCACGGATATAGTCTTCGTAGTTCATGAGCTTGTCGATCGTGCCGTTGGGCGTAAGTTCGATGACGCGGTTGGCTACGGTGTTGATAAATTCGTGGTCATGAGAAGCGAAGAGAATGTTACCCTTGTAGAGTTTCAAGTTGTTGTTAAACGCCTGGATACTTTCCATGTCCAAGTGGTTGGTGGGCGTGTCAAGAATCAAGCAGTTCGCATTGCGCAACTGCATGCGAGCAATCATACAACGCATCTTTTCACCCCCTGAGAGCACGTTTACCTTCTTCAAAATATCTTCGTCCTTGAAGAGCATGCGACCGAGGAAGGCCTTGAAATAAACTTCGTTGCCTTCGCCGTATTGCATGAGCCAGTCAAGCATGTTGAGGTCAGTGTTGAAGAACGCAGAGTTGTCGAGAGGAAGGTATGCGGTTGTGATAGTCACACCCCAGTTGTAAGTACCTTCATCTGCCTTACGGTTGCCGTTGATGATTTCAAAGAGGGCAGTCATGGCGCGAGGGTCGTGACTGAGGAACACCACCTTTTCTTCCTTTTCAACCGTAAAGTTTACGTCGTTGAAAAGTACGGTACCATCATCAGCAACCGCTCTGAGTCCCTTAACTTCAAGAATCTGATTACCTGGTTCACGTTCCATCTGGAAAATAATACCAGGATATTTACGTGTAGAAGGCTTGATGTCTTCTACATTGAGTTTTTCAAGCATCTTCTTACGAGAAGTTGTCTGACGACTCTTTGCCACATTGGCAGAGAAGCGACGGATAAATTCTTCCAATTCCTTCTTCTTTTCTTCCGCCTTCTGCTTCTGGTTTTGTGCCTGACGGAGTGCCAACTGACTTGACTGGTACCAGAAAGAGTAGTTACCCGAGAAGAGAGTTACCTTGCCGAAGTCAATATCCACGGTGTGCGTACACACTTGGTCGAGGAAGTGGCGGTCGTGACTCACAACGAGCACGGTGTGTTCAAAGTTGCCCAAGTAATCTTCCAACCATTCTACGGTTTCCAAGTCAAGGTCGTTCGTAGGTTCGTCGAGGAGGAGGTTATCGGGTTCACCGAAGAGTGCCTGCGCCAACATTACGCGCACTTTTTCCTTACCCGAAAGGTCGCCCATCAATTTGCCGTGAAGCGCTTCCTTAATGCCAAGACCCGAAAGGAGGGTTGCTGCATCGTTTTCGGCAGTGTAACCGCCCATTGTAGAGAACTTATCTTCTAATTCTGCAGCCAAAATGCCGTCTTCATCCGTAAATTCTTCCTTACAATAAAGAGCATTGCGCTGTTGCATAATGTCCCACATTACGGTGTGACCCATAAGCACAGTGTCAAGTACGGTATAACTGTCGTATTTAAAGTGGTCCTGAGAAAGTACAGAGAGGCGCTCGCCTGGACCTAATTCAATTTTACCCTTTGTGGGGTCGAGTTCACCCGAAATAGCTTTGAGCAGTGTGGATTTACCAGCACCATTAGCACCAATAATACCATAAATATTTCCTGATGTGAACTTCATGTTTACGTCCTGATAAAGGACGCGCTTGCCAAATTGAATGGCGAGGTTTGAAACTGTAATCATTTCTCTGACGTATTTTTATTTTAATTATATTTTCGTGTAGTTATTTTGTTTCAACCTGCAAAGTTAACAAAAAATAGCGTATTATCGCTTCTCTCTGCATAGTAAAACCCTCCTCTCATACAATAGTTATAGCAAATCCTGTGCCAATATCTCTCGTTTTTGAGAAATAATGCAGAAAATATGCTTAAAATAACTAAAAGTGTGAGAGAAGGGAATTGTTAAATGTTAAGGAAACGATTAACTTTAGAAGTAACCGATTTTTAGTGAACTACACCGATGCCTTTTCTGCCGTCCATTTTGATGGTGAGTGGAGTTGAGAGTTTCACGTGTCTAACGTATGGAGTTTCGTTTTCGGCGGGTAGGGCATTGAGTCGTGCTTCGTCAAAGCGTCCGTCCGCTCGGAAGGGATTTATGGTGAAATAACCCACTCCGAATGACGTGAGATTTTGGAAGAAGTGAGTGCCTTGACTGGGATCTATTCTGTAATTTTCGAGTCCGCATTCCACAATGACTTTTGCGCCACTGATATGCGGCCATTTAACGGGCAATCCTAACCAAGGGTCTGAACTTCCCCAACGTCCAGGACCGACAAGTACGTACCCACGTTCTTCTGCCATGAGTTGCGCATTGATGCGTTCGATGTCGTATGCCGCTTGTTGGTTATTAGCAGCATTAAAACCTTCAGTTTTTACATAGACAACGTCACAAACGTCTGTGACAATGCCGTTGCCCAGGCAATTATGTGTTGTGATGAGTGTTTCTTCCTCGGGTATTAAGGTGAGGTCTTCGTCAATCACTTCCTTGCTATCCACGATGGGGCGAATTTGAAGGAGATAAAATTCCGCACGTTTCGTGCCGTCAGTTCCTTGTTTAATGTCCATCGCAAACTCAATTTCCACGGGACGTCCCATTTCTTGGCGCCCTACTTCTAAAAGTTTAGAAATGGTTGATGCTAATGGGAAAAGGTCATGTTGAAGCATGTTGGAGAAGGAAATGATTTTGCGTCCTCCAGGGTAATAGCCATCACGGATAATCTGGTCGTAGGGATCGTAAGTAGATGCTACATAACGCAGAGAGTCGTGTGCCTCAGCATCCTTTAGCGAAAGTCGGCGTAGGTTAAACGCATCATCAGGGGAGAATGTATCGCTAGTTTCTGCTGAACGTAAGTCCAAAGCATAAAAGCGCGTTTGCGTTTCTCTCAATGCCATTTCCGTGTCGCTAAGTTGAAGGATATGGTGTGGGTGTTTGGGAGACACGCGTAGGGTAACCCCTCCGTCAACAATGTATTTCCCCAGTCCGATTGCGAGTGATGCAATGCCGTCTTCGGGGCGTTCATCCCCGATAGGGTAGAAGTTGAGTGAGCGAGCCACTCCTGAAAGTGTGGGATAGAAATACGACGGACGTTCGCGCCCTTCTGAATCTGTATAACTTCCATGTGCACTACCTACGACCTCTTGAAGTACAATGGCCATTTTTTCTTGGTCAATCAAATTCTGAGTTGCAGTGAGATAGGCCTTTGAATCTTTATAAAATACGGATGCATATACCCCCTTTATGGCACGTTGAAGCATATCTACTCCTTCAGATGAAACGTCGGGGTGAGGAATCATGTAGGTGGAGTAAATACCAGCAAACGGTTGGTAATGGGAATCCTCAAGCAATGATGAAGAGCGAACCGCTATTGGTCCGTGAACCACTTCACAGAGATAAACGAGGTCGTCAAGAACGCGTTCGGGTAATTCTGCCTTCTCAAAGGCTTGAAGAATCTCTTCGTCTGATGCATCTGACAATGCTATGGGATAGAGATTGCCTCTTTCCATAAATTCGTCGAATACATCTGTGGCAATAACTACGGTCTTTGGAATGTTAACCGAGAAGTTGTCGCGTTCAAATTTTGGATAACGCTTGACCATCGTACCCATAAACGCAAGACCGCGTCCCTTTCCGCCCAGCGAACCATTGCCAATTCGGGCAAAGTTGGCATATTCATCGAAACGTTCCTTTTGGTAAATGGCCACAACTCCCTCGTTTTTCATCTTACGATAAGAGGCAATAAGGTCAGCAATAAGGCGACGTGCGTCTTCCATATCTACATAGTCAAGCACGTCAATATTTTTCAAAATCTGTGCTGGAGGAAACATTGCACGCGAAAAGAAAAAGCGTGAGAAGTGGTTGTGAGCAAGGTGATAGCGCAAACTTGTGTTGGGGATATCAAAAAGTTTTTGCTGAAGGTCCTTTAGATTTTTTATGCGCATCACTTCCTGCCCATTCTCTGGGTTGAGAATAACAAAATCTCCAAAACCGAAATTCTGCATGATCTCTCGGCGCAAATCTTGGGGGTAACTTTTTGAATTCTTCGGGATGAAGGAGGTGCGTAATTCTTGAGCAAAGCAACGATTCGTGATTTCGCTCGATTCCAGAATTATCGGCAGGTGAGGATTACGACGCTTGACATAAGATGCTAGTTTAAAACCAGCAAGGTTGTCCTTCGCACCCGCTCTCATGAAACTCATGTCAGACACAATCCCCAGAATGTTGTCTTCATAGGTTTTATAGATACTCATCGCCTCTTCATACGTGCGTGCCAACATAATTTTTGGACGTCCGCGCATGCGGAGTGTCTTGAGGTGGTCATTCAGTGCCTCTTTTGAGAATTCAAGACTTTGTTCAAGCACAAAGCGATAAAGGTGGGGGAGTGCTGAAGAATAGAAGCGTACAGAGTCTTCAACAAGCAGAATGATTTGCACACCCACCGATGCTACATCATTGGGTGCGTTCCACTTATCTTCAAGAAGTTTGATAATGGCCAATAATAATTCTGCATTTCCTAACCATGAGAAGATATAGTCAATGCCTGAAAGGTCTTCACGCTGAACGCGTTTGCTAACTTCCTTGGAGAAAGGAGTGAGCACCACGATAGGGATGGCAGGATAACGTTGCTTGATGTTTTTTGCATCCGCAAAGATGTCGCTATTATCCATGTTCGGCATCACGATAATCAACTGAAAATCGCGCTCACTGAGCATCTGCAATGCTTCCTCCTCTGTTGTCACTTGCGTAAATCGGGGAGGATAGCGAAGACTCAGCGATGTATATTCGTTAAAAATTTGCTCGTCAATGCGTCCGTCATCTTCAAGCATAAAAGCGTCATATTTTGTTGCGATAAGCAACACGTTATAGACACGCTTGTTCATCAATTCGGCAAACGGAGTGTCGCGTAAAACGAGGTCTTTTAGTTTTGGGAGAGCCATTTTTGAAAAGGAAAAATGAGAATGGAGAAATGAGAAAGGTGAACCTACGCCAGCTCGAGTGTAATCCAATTGCTTGAATTGCTGAGGAGCGTAGGGGGAATAGACTACGAAATGGAAATCAAGGGGCAACGATGAAAGGTGAAAGGAGAAAGGAGAAAAGAACTGGCGCATAAATGTCATGCATGGTTATTTCTCTTTTCTCCTTTCTCCTTTTTATTTTTCAATGAGTGCCACGGCATAAGCCGAGATACCCTCTTCTCTACCAGTGAAACCGAGTTTTTCGGTTGTTGTTGCTTTAATGCTCACGTCGTCAGTCGTAATGTCCATCAGTGGCGCTAAAGTTTCCTTCATCGCTTCAACATGAGGATTAATCTTCGGGCGTTCGGCGCAAATGGTTGCGTCAATATTGCCAATCTTCCACCCTTTATCTTTAAGGAGTTGGGTGGTGCGACGCAAAAGAATCTTGCTATCAATGTTATGAAACTCCTTGCCTGTATCAGGAAAGTGATAACCGATGTCGCGCATATTTGCCGCGCCTAATAAAGCATCACAGATGGCATGTATTAACACGTCAGCGTCACTATGACCAAGAAGACCGAGAGTGTGTTCTATCTTAATGCCCCCTAACCAAAGGTCACGACCTTCAACAAGGCGGTGGACGTCAAATCCCATTCCTATTCTTATCATGACTATGTGTCTAATTTCTTGTTGTTTATGTAATTCTTTTCAGCAGGAAAGATTTGTTGAAAATTAAGTAAGACTTAATTCAAACTATAAGTAAGTTAATTTAAATTAAGTCTCAAATAGTTTTTTGTAAATCCGATTGTTTTTTCAGTTCTTCAATTTTTCTGCGTACTCACTATTCCTTAGTAACGTCCGAACATATCCTTAAGCGCATCAAGTTCGAAAGAAATGCTCACGCGCATGGTTTGGTCAAGCGGGTTAGAGGCTTCCGTTGCGATGGTATAACCTGCATCAACGTTAAGTACGTTCATCTTGAAACCAGCGCCCACGGCATAGTATTTACGATTACCCTGCATTTCGCTTTCATGGTGATAACCCGCACGAAGGAAGAATTTGTCGTTGTAGTTATATTCCGCGCCGACGCTCCATTGGATTTCTTCCAACTCGCCCTTGAATCCGCGTTCGCTATCTCCAAAACTCTTGAATATGCCTGAGATGGAGGAAACGTCATAATAGTCTGTCTTTAAGCGGTCTTGATAATCGGCCTCTTCTTCACCCTCCAACTTAAGTGGCATTGAGGGCACGAGCAGTTTGTTTACATCAGCCGAGAAACTAATGCGGTTATATTCATCAATGGGCACCATTAACGAAGCACCAAGGCGAAGATTTGTGGGGATGAAATAGGAATAATCGTCTCCATAACTGATTTTCGAACCAATGTTAGAGATGTTTAAACCTAAACCTAACTGACATTCACGTTGCCCAATGAGTACATAACTTTGGTTATAAGCAGAGATGTCTGCCGCAAAAGCAGAACCGGGTTTGACATTGTCATCATAGTGACCCGAAAGGTCAGAGTAGATATAACGAAGTGCAACCGCCGCAGAGAATGTCTCAGAAAGCATGCGTGAATAAGCTACGTCAACCGCCATTTCGTAGGGTTTAATGGTCATATCACCAGTTTCGGTAATGACTTCGCCTAATGAGAAATAGCGCAACGAACCCGAAACAGCTTGATAGTCGCCAATGCGGTAATAACCAGCAGCATTGAGCAAGGCAATGTCATTAGTGAGTTGGCGCAACCAAGGTGTGTAATTTATAGCAACACCAGAGCGTGAGATGGTGAAAGGATATTTCGCGGGATTCCACGCTTGAGAGTTGACGTCTGGGTCTGTCGCCGCACCAATATCCCCCATGGACGCAGCACGTGCGTCACCCGCAATAGATTGTGACACTACGGCGGTCATGACAGGGTTAAATTGGTCTTTTATGTCATCTTGAGCACATACAGGAAGTGCAAAACAAGAGGATAATAGCAAGAGTTTGTAGTTCATGTTGGTTATTTGTGTTATAGAGTAATCGGTGAGGAAAGGTGAAAGGTGGTGGGTGATGGGTGAAAGGGAATTGTGTCAACCACTTATCGTGAACTGTTAACCGTTAACCTTTCACCGTTCATCGTTAACCTTTCACCGTTCATCGTTAACCTTTCACCGTTCATCGTTAACCTTTAATCGTTCATCGTTCCCCGTTAACTTTCCCTAAATAATGACGAGACGTTCGCCGTCAATTTCTTCTTTGCCTTGTTCAGAAGTGATGATGGCACGGAAGATATAAAGTCCCTTGGGTAGGGGAGTACCCGATGCTGACGTTAGGTTCCAACGATTTGTGGCATACGTGGTTGTGATGGGTTGATTATTCTCCCACACTTTTTGCCCCGTGAGTGTGTAAACCTCAAAAGTGATAGTGCCACCTATGTGTAGCTCTTGAATATTTGCAACGAATTGCGTATGCGTACGAGCAGGGTTAATGGTCGTATAAAGGTTTCTGCCTTGTTGTGCTGCATTACCCACCACAAAATCTAACGTAGCAATTGAGGAATTATTGTTATGATCCCAAGCACGGAGTGAAAGAGTGTGGCGACCGGGTTCGAGATTTTCAAGTTGATAACTTATCGTTCCCTCTTGATAAGAACCAAAATTATAGGCAAAATATTCGTTGAGCACTACGAGGTTGCTGGTCTGTCCGTCGATAGTTAATTCTAGGTCATGGCCTAAACTAGTGCCAGTGGCATTAATGCCTGACTCATCAGAAAGTTGCGCAATGAAAAGCGGGTGAGAATTGGTTACGCCACCATTTGGGAAATCCACTTCGTTAAGATAGAGGAAAATCTTCGGACCAATAGTGTCGTTATTCTGCCCTTCTTCCGTGCCATTCAGGTGGAAACTTTCAGTGAACCCGTTTGCTTCCTTTTGTCCGTCATGATTAACGGCATAAAGTGAGAGACGTCCGGATTCATTCGTGTAACTAATGTCTCTCGGGATAGGGATAAAGATTTTGAAACGCCCGTTTCTTACAGAGTCACTACCCGTAAACACGATTTTGGTGCGTTCAGAATATGAAAATGCTTCGTCTGACACATTACCATTATTACGACAAAATATCTCCTCTAACTTGTCGTAAAGCGTAGCTGTAAGTATGCCATTGAAATCACTTTCGTTTTCAATATAACCATCAAAAGTGGCTATAGAACCTGCCTTAAGTTCTCTGCTTTCACCCTCAGTAATGGGGGCGCCGTTTATCGTGTCAATCTGAATGCGATTCGTAGGTTGCATCAATCGGAGTGCGGGGTCGCCGGCAATAATATACTTCAATTTGTTGATGCTTCTGTCTTGCCCTGTGGAGATAAGGGCATTTTTTGCAATGCGCATGGCATCGCCAAACGTATTATTACTTCCATCTGCATTTTGCTTCACTAATGCATCACAAAAAGCGACATTCAAGGCGTTATTTTCAGTGGCATAAACCGCTCTTGAGGCACACATGAATGCTACTGCTCCACCTTGTGGCGCAAATAAGGACATGCGGCCAAAATCTGTTGTTGCTTGGTCGTAAGGAAGTATTTCACACGATGCAAGCACCCAAATAGGCAGTGCATTTGACGTTATCTTTTCCCAATCACTTGACTCCAGAATGTAAGAGTGAGAAATCTGTGCAGGGCTTCCATGTCCACTATAATTAAACATAAGTGCCCCTCTCTTTATTTCCTCAGTTAAGATTTCTTTTGCTTTGGGGAAGCGATATCCCGTGGCGGTCATTACGCGTTCATAGTAGTCGGGATAAATGCGACGAACGTTTAGATTTCCATTGCTAGCAGTCATTATGCGTCCTGCCGTACGTTCGGCGTCTTCCATGTGTGTATTTTTTTCGCCTACATCACTATTGCGGGGGGCATCACCTATCATGACAATGCGATTTTTCCAACTGCCTGAATTCTTGTTTTGCAAATAGGCAATCGACTTATCGACAAGTGTTTTTGCATTTGTTTTGTTATTACAAACAAAGCGCCCAATGCCCAAATCCACTTTCTCCGTCTTCAGATTGTTACCCTCGCCATCGTCCAAGAGTCCAAAGTAGTCATCGCTGGGGTAGGACACGATGTCGCCAATAACATTTTCCGATTGTGTGTCGTAACCATCATTCTGCTCATACACCAAAAGATAATCTTTGGGTGAGTGGGACTTCCATGGAGAAGTAATCATTCTGTTGTCAAAAGCGCCATCACCAAAGAGCAAGAGATAGCGAGGCATGTCACCCTCACTTTCTGCTCTGTCATATAGCATCTTCATGTAGCGACGGATGGCAGTGGCATCAGGAGTTCCCGAACCAAATTCATTAAATATTTGGTCTTGTCGCACCACTTCAACGTTGAGCTTGCTATAAAGTTCATGTGCTTCGGCCAAGCGCTTAGCTTCTGCGTCAAAGATGCCACTTTCAGGAACAATGATTACCATGTGAACCGCCTCGTGTGCATGTAGATTCTGATTTTCTACCTTCCCAACGAGTGTTGGTGTTGCAAAATTAGCATCGGTGTTGACTATTACATAACGGTCTTTTCCATTTGTGGCAATGGCTGAGAGTGTCGCGTCGGTAAGTTGTGAGGAGCATTTCGTGATTGCTTTCGTTGCTTCATTAATACGCCAAACTTGCGTGGCATTTGTGGCTCCTTCAATTTGTAGTTTAATAGCGCTTGAACTTATTGGTGTGGGCACAAAAGTGCATGTGCCAGCATTTGCCGTGAGTTTGCGCTTGTAGGTCAAACTTAAGTAGTTAAGGCGAGCATCTCTTCCCTGAGTGGTTGTAAATTTAATAGGGGTTGTAGCTCCTGAAGTAGTAAGCGTATAGTTTTGACGTTTGTCGATTGCATATTCATGGTCGCGACAATAACGTATGTTAAAACGTCCTAATGTTTTTTCACCTGAGGTGACCATTACTTCAGTGCTCGACAATTTATTGTATGCCGAGAAACTTAACTCGAGGGATGCGTCTGTGTTTATGGCATCAGGAGTTGCAAGTGTATATGTCTTTGTGTTGCCACTGGCGAAGTTGTAGGCGTCATAAAATTCCTTTCCGCCTTCATACCAAGCAAAACTGTCCTCATCGTAAAGTGCGTGACTCGAAACCTCTGAAACGACGGTGCTTGTTGCAATTGCGTTGTCTTCTTGAAGAGTGAGTGGCGCTTCTCCCTCAGTTACAAAGTAGTAGGATGACTTGGAATAAGGATTTGTTTCATGTTTCCAGCGCTTAGTAGAGTTGTTCCACGTGCGCTTTACAACACCTTCAGCGAAGAATAGAATCTTATCTCCAACGCGTAGTGTGCTTACCTCATTTAGGTCGTCAACGGGCACCGATGTTCCTCCAAACAATTTCTTGTCTTGGGGTAAACCGCCATACCCATAAACTTTAATACGGTTGATGTCTTCAAATCCCCATTTCTTGATGAGTGCTGGTGTAATCTGATAGACTCCCTCTTCCGTCACCGCTATTTTCACCCATTTCCCACTTGCTAAAACAGAATTTTCAGCATATCGCTTGCGCTCACTTCTGGGAGTTTCATTATAGAGGGTAGCTTTGGGCTTTGCGGAAACGCGCACACTGGTCAAGCGAATGTAGTCGCCATCTTTTTTCAGGAAGGGATGAAAACTCACTTCTACCACACCACGCTTGCGCTCTGTAGCAAAATTGATGTGGAGATTTACACGTTCAGGAAGTTCTATACCTAACTTCTTAAGCGTCTTTATCTCCTTGCTACTCAGTTTCGTATATTCAGGATACTCAACAATTACATCGGTGTTTTCAAGCGTCTGACCTTTTGCTAATTTAAGTTGTGTCGTAAACGCAGGAAGCACTTCGCCCACGGGGTAATCCTCAGACCGAAGTGTTTCAAAATCTTGTGCCGCGATGGGTAATCCGCAACTTATGAAAAGCAATATTGATAAGAGTAATTTCATATTTGATAGTTCAAACTTATAGAACCTATTTGCTAACAGGCAAACCTGTCACGACTTGAAGCGGGAACGAAGTCTTATTTCACCTAAATGTTAAAGACACGTTATGCTTCGTGGTGCGTTATTTTTAGTATTGGGTGAACAGGACTTTTATGACGTTCCCATAATCACGCTTGATGTTGCTTAAATTTATGCTTCCGAAAACACTATCTATTTTACGCAAAATTATGTCTTACTTAATTGATTTTAAGTTTCACTTAATTTGAATTAAGTAAGACTTAGTTTTGGGATAAATTTAAAGCACTCGCACGTTCTTAAATAATATGCAATCTGTTGCTTGTATATTGGCAAATTATTCTTAGAACTGAGGTTATTTAATATTAAATCGAAGTAAGGATTCCGTGCCTATACTTCCAGTGATGCAATCGTTTATACTGACTTCACATGGAGGAGTGGGGCATCCTGTGAAAATCAAGTCTCCTTGTCTGAGGGTGTAGTGTTTGCTGATTTTTGCAATCACCTTGTCTATATGGTTGCGCATCATTCCTGACTCCCCTTCATGGATAATTGTGCCGTTGCATGTAAGGTTGAACTTGATGTCACTGGCCAAAGGCTGAAAATGTGTGTTTACCCCCACTTCTTCTTCCGAATTTTTAAGCGTAGTATCGTAGAGGGGGATGAATTGCCCTATTGCGGCAGCCCCGTCAAAACCAATGGCTATGTCCCATGGGCGATGGGCATCCATTAATTCTTTTCTCAGATTTTCAGCGCTGAATGTGGCGCCTACGGTTATGGCGTCATAATATCGGTGTGCAAAGCGTTCAGATATGGAGCGCCCTAATCTGCAAATGCGCACCACTAAGTGACCCTGAACGCAACATGTCGTGGCAAAATCAGGAACAAAGAGTGGTTTGCCGTCCTTAAGTAGCGTTGTGTCGGGGAGCACACAGACGTCAAGTTCTTCTTTATCTAACGAAAAATCGGGGTAATTATTATAAAGTACGATAACCTTCATATCAGATTTCTAATTTTGTAATTCTGCAAATGTACGAAATTAGTGTGATAACTTAAGATGCTGGTGCAGGAAAAAAGTAACGGTGAAAAAATAACTTGGAACATTTTTTGATTTTTAATTTTCTTTTGTAAGCATTTTCAAAATAAAATTAAAACGATTCCAATTTATTTTTTCACCGTTAGTAAGCGGTGGATGACAAAATTGCCCTCATATTTCACGCCCCGCATCTGTCATTGGGGGAAAGGTGAACGATGAAAGGGGGAGGGGTGGGGAGGTTCAAACGTGCATGAGGTCACTTAACACGTCGTTAGACACGAATATGCCAGTTTCAGTAAGGCGAAGCGTGCGTTCGCTTAGACTGAGGTTGCCATTTTGGATATGGGGTTGCGCCCAAGTGCGGATGTTTGAAGCGGGTTTGCTTCCAAATCTT
>CALFGU010000123.1 GCA_937877685.1 uncultured Prevotella sp. | reverse complement strand
ATATAGCCGTATTACCGGGCGACGGTATTGGTCCTGAAATTTCTGTAGTAGGAGTGGATGTGATGAATGCCGTTTGTGAAAAGTTCGGTCACGAAGTGAACTATGAATATGCTATCTGTGGTGCAGATGCTATCGATAAGGTAGGCGATCCGTTTCCGGAAGAGACTTTCCAAATCTGTAAGAATGCTGATGCGGTATTGTTCTCTGCCGTAGGCGATCCGAAATTTGACAATGACCCTACGGCCAAGGTACGTCCCGAACAAGGGTTGTTGGCGATGCGAAAGAAGTTGGGCTTGTTTGCCAATATCCGTCCCGTACAGACTTTCCAATGCTTGATTCATAAATCACCGCTTCGGGCAGAGTTGGTGCAGGATGCTGATTTCATCTGTATTCGTGAACTGACCGGAGGTATGTATTTCGGCGAGAAATATCAAGACAATGACAAGGCATACGATACCAATTACTATACCCGTCCTGAAATCGAACGTATCTTGAAGGTAGGTTTCGAATATGCCATGAAGCGCAAGAAACACTTGACGGTAGTGGATAAGGCCAATGTGTTGGCATCCTCTCGTCTATGGAGACAGATTGCGCAAGAAATGGAATCTCAATATCCGGAAGTGAAGACCGATTACATGTATGTGGACAATGCGGCCATGCGTATGATTCAAGAGCCCAAGCATTTCGACGTGATGGTGACGGAAAATACTTTTGGCGACATCTTAACGGATGAGGCTTCGTGTATTACGGGATCTATGGGACTTCTTCCCTCAGCCTCTACGGGCGAAAGCACTCCCGTTTTTGAACCTATCCATGGCAGTTGGCCCCAAGCGAAAGGGAAGAACATCGCCAACCCACTTGCGCAAATCCTTTCCGTAGCCATGCTCCTCGAACACTTTAACCTTCAGGCGGAAGCGCAACTCGTGCGCCGCGCCGTTACAGCCAGTCTTGATGCCAACGTACGCACGCCCGAAATTCAGGTAGAAGGTGGTGCGCATTACGGAACCAAGGAGGTTGGTAAGTGGATTGTGGAGTGGATTCTTGCTAACGATTAACGGTAAAAGGTTAACGGTTAATGGTTCGTGGTGAATGAATTATCCCGCATGGTCTTTCTCCTTTCTTATTTCTCCTTTCTCCTTTCCCAAAAATGCCCATCCTCTTCCCCTCCCCCATATTTGGCCCCATCAAAAGCCGTCGCCTCGGCATTTCATTAGGTATAAACCTCATGCCTGCCGATGGAAAACTCTGCACGTTCGACTGCATTTATTGCGAGTGCGGACTCAATGCCGATTGTCGTACACAGACGAAGCGCCCTACAAGAGAGGCGGTGCGCAATGCCTTAGAAGCGCAACTCCAAAAGATGCTTGCAAGTGGCGAAGTGCCTAACGTGTTGACTTTTGCCGGAAATGGAGAACCCACGGCGCATCCTGATTTTGCGGGAATCATAGATGATACGATCGAACTCCGTAATCGCTACTTCCCCGAGGCAAAGGTGAGCGTCTTAAGCAATGCTACGATGCTCCATCGCCCACAGGTGGTGGCGGCACTCCGAAAGGTGGACAACAATATCTTGAAGCTCGACACCGTTTCAAATGAATACATCCACCGTGTGGATTGCCCCGCTCCGAATTACGACGTGGCGCGCATCGTTGACCAACTCTGTGCCTTCGAGGGCAAACTTATTATCCAAACCCTCTTTATGAAGGGCATGCACAACGGACAATCGGTGGATAATACGGGAGATGCCTACGTTCTTCCCTGGCTTTCTGCCCTCCAACGCATTCAGCCCGAGCAGGTAATGATTTACACCATCGACCGTGCCACTCCCGTTCAGGGGCTTGAGAAAGCTACGCCCGACGAACTCAATGCTATTGCTGAAAAAGTAAAAAAACTCGGACTTCAGGTCTCAGTGTCTTATTAGAAAATCTCCCGGATGGCGCTCTCCCCCTGTTTATAGGGGGAGGGGACCACGAAGTGGTGAGGGGGTGCAAATACACGCCGAATGTATAACTAACTTTTCACTCCTATTCATTCCTAACTTCTAACAACTCGCTATATCAGCACCCCCTCACCGCAAGCGGTCCCCTCCCCCTATAAACAGGGGGAGGGCGCCATGCGGAATACAAAAACGCCCATCCCTTTTAGAGGGGTGGGCGTTACTTTTACTTATAAATCAAGGTTGAAAGTTTGTCTTCAGCATAAACTTCGCGTGCAATCTCCTGCAGTTGCTCAGGCGTAAGACGGTCAATTTCTTCATAAAGATTATTGACGTCGCGATGCACATTGTAATGCGCAAAGGTTTTTCCGAGTGCCAAGGCATAACCTTCGCGATTGTCGCAAGAAATTCCGATTTGCCCCTTCAACTGCTTCTGTGCGGCGCGGAGTTGTGAGGGTGTCAACGGTTTTTCTGCCAATTTGCGGAGTTCCTTCTTCACCAATTTCAAGCAACGATTCACATCGTGAGGGTCGCATCCGAAATAAACATTCCACATTCCCGTGTCGGGATAAGTGCTGAGGTAACTGTCAATAGAATATACCAGCCCTGCACGCTCACGAACCTGAACATTCAGACGGGAATTCATTCCCGGACCGCCTAATATATTATTGAGGAGCAACATTCCGAAACGGCGGTCGTCATTCGCTCCAAAGGCGGGTGCACCTATAACAACGTGGGCTTGATGCGTACCCTTTTCACGAACCACAGTCTTAGGTTCGTAATTCGTTTTCAACGATTCCACCGAGGGTTTCGGACTATTAGGAACATCTGCCGTAGCGCGTTCAACCAGTCGGATTAAGCGCAAAGGGTCTATATCCCCGTAAGCATAGAAAATGCAATTTTCAGGCACATAATGCTTGGAGACGAAGCGACGGAAGTCTGCTGTGGTATATGTTTTGAGTGTATCAGCATTGCCTAAGATATCGCGGCCAAGGGGTGCGTCGGCATAAATCATACTTTCGAATTCGTCGAAAATAAGTTCGGCGGGAGCATCCAAATAACTGTCTATCTCATCACAAATCACCTCTACCTCGCGCTCCACTTCCTGTTGCGGAAAAGTGCTATGGAATACGATGTCCGAGAGTAAATCTACGGCGCGCGCAACGTCCTCTTTAAGTACGGCAGCCGTATAAACCGTCTCCTGCTTACTCGTTGAGGCATTCAAATCTCCCCCAACGCGCTCCAAGGTTGTAGTTACCTGACTTGCCTTTCTGCGTTCGGTTCCTTTAAATGTCATGTGTTCCACGAAGTGTGCCATACCGCTTTCGGCGGGTGCTTCGTGGCGCGTACCGCTACAGACAACATAACCGCAATAGAGCACAGTGCTGTCAGAGGGTTCGTGAATAATGCGAAGGCCATTAGGGAGAGTATGAATCATGTGTGAGATTTTGAGGGATAAGAATATAAGATTATGAGGAATCGCTCGGAATAGTTTCCAAGGTAAGCATTACATCACCCAGGATATCCCGAGGAAACACTAAAAGGAACTAAGAGATTTTGACTTTTCTCTTTTTCAGAAATTCATGATAAACAACATGCGCTCCGTATGCGCCAATCAACCCTGTATTTACGAGCAAGCGGAGCCACAAATCCTCGATGAAATCGGCAGAATAGTGCATTCCTACGAAGAACAAGGCGGCCATGCCTACGTAAACTCCTATTTCCTTGAGGGGATAGTTTGTGGGGTTATACTTCTGCCCTAAGAAATAACTGAGCAACATAGATACGCCATAACCAGCGACACCTGCCCAAGCGCATGCCATATATCCATAGGTGGGAATGAAAATGACGTTGATGGCAACGAGCGTTACACAGCCCGCTAAGGAAATCCACAAACCCCACATGGTTTTGTCGATGAGTTTATACCAAAAGCTGAGGTTAAAAGCTACACCCATCATGATTTCTGCCACCATAACAATGGGCACAACTCGGAGTCCGTCCCAATAGTCGGGGGCTATGATGAATTTCAGAATATCAGTGTAGCCCACAACCATCAAAAAAGCAAGAAGGGTAAAGATTAAGAAGAACTTCATTGCCTTACCCATGTCCTGCGCTCCACCTTTAGCGAAGACAATTGGCTCATAAGCATAACGGAAAGCCTGCGTAATCATCGCCATTATCATTGCAATCTTCACACATGCCCCATAGATGCCCAGTTGTTCGCGTCCGGCAGCACCTTCAACGAGATGAGGAAAAATCATCTTGTCAGCAGTTTGATTCAATATCCCTGCAATACCCAACACTAAGATGGGCATTCCATAACGTAGCATTGGGCGCAACATCTGACGGTCTAACACATAGCGGAAACCCGTCAATTCCTTATAGAAAAAGAGGGTGATGAGCGCCGTACAGCCTAAATTGATACCGAATACGTAACCCACCTCAAAGGTGTAATCAAACCAATGAGGGAGTATGACAAAGTAGGCCAAGTTTGCCGTAATATTAAGCGCAATAAAGAGCAACTTGAGCGAGGCAAACTTTACCGCCTTCTTTTGTAGGCGTAGGTAGCCAAAGGGTATGCTTTGAAACGCATCAATTGCCACACAAGTTGCCATCATCCAGATATACTCAGGATGGGTTGCGTAACCTATAAAACCTGCGATGGAATCGAGGAAAATTGTTACGAGAAGCACAAAGAACAATCCCACTCCACCTATGGTCAAAAGCACTGTGCTATACACACGTTTTACATCCGCACCATCCTTATTGGCAAAGCGGAAGAACGTAGTCTCCATGCCGAAAGTTAGCAGCACAAACAACACTGCCACATAACTATAGACTTCCGTAATTACCCCATACCCACCAGAAGCAGCGGCAATCTGATGGGTGTAAAGCGGAACTAAAAGGTAATTTAAGAAACGGCCGATAATACTGGAGAGACCGTAAATCGCGGTATCTTTGAAGAGAGAACGAAGCATGGGGAAGAATGAACGGTGAAAGGGGAACGGTGAACGATGAAAGGGGAATGGTGAAAGGGGAACGGTGAACGATGAAGGGGGAAAGGGGAAACTATCCAGCGCGGTTGTCTATAAATTCTATAATATCTATTGTTTCTATAGCCTCTATGGAATCTATACATTACCCAAAGAAAAGGTAGCACACTCCTATCGCAGCTATAATTCCGCAAAGGTCAGCCAGCAATCCGCAGGTTACAGCATGGCGTGTGTAACGTATGCCTACACTTCCGAAATATACGGCAAGCACGTAGAAAGTGGTATCTGTGCTTCCTTGGAAGATGCAAGAAAGACGCCCAACAAAGGAATCTGCGCCATAAGTAGTCATTGCGTCCACCATCATTCCGCGGGCGCCACTTCCGCTTAGAGGTTTCATCAGCGCTGTTGGCAATCCTCCTACCCAATCTGTGTTAAAGCCGAGGGAATGAATCAACCATGTCATACCCTCTATCAACCAATCCATTGCCCCAGAGGCACGGAAAACGCCGATGCCTACTAACATGGCCACCAAGAAGGGAATGATGCGTATCGCTGTGTTGAAACCGTCTTTCGCCCCTTCCACAAAGGCGTCGTAAACATTGACCTTACGACACATGGCACAAATGATGAAAGTGATAATAATACCAAAGAGCAAAACGTTTGCCGTGGTTGTCCCCACAAGATTCATCATAGCTGAATCCATCTGACTGAATCCCCACATTAATGTGGCTACGGCGACTGACATTCCGCCTAACACAAGCAACAGAGTACGATCTAAGAGATTGATACGCTGATACAAACTGGTAATTATAATACCTGCGAGCGTAGAAACAAAAGTTGCCAATAAAATAGGCACAAAGATATCCGTAGGATTCGCCGCACCCATCTGAGCACGATACACCATAATGCTCACAGGTATGATTGTCAGCCCCGACGTATTGATTACGAGGAACATAATCATGGAGTTGGTGGCGGTATCTTTCTTTTCGTTCAAATCCTGTAGGCGTTCCATGGCCTTAAGTCCGAGCGGTGTGGCTGCATTATCCAGTCCCAACATATTCGCTGAAATGTTCATAAAGATATTCCCCACCACGGGATGCCCTTTAGGCACTTCGGGAAACAACTTGCAGAACACGGGACTCAGCAATCTTGCCAAAATATCCACAACTCCACCCTTCTCTCCAATCTTCATCACACCGAGCCACAACGACAGCACCCCCGTGAGTCCGAGGGAGATTTCAAATGCCGTCTTTGAGGTGTCAAACGTAGAATTGATGATTGCGGGGAACACCTCTGTGTCACCCATAAAAACCAATTTCACCACGGCAATGACGAAGGCGATAAGAAAAAAAGCAATCCAAATGTAGTTAAGAACCATGATTTTAGAGTACAGAGTACAGATAACAGAGTACAACGGACAAGAGTAGAACAGATAACGAGGCGAGGGTTAAGTCCGGACAGCGATCTCCCCCGGTTTATAGGGGGAGGGGACCACGTAGTGGTGAG
>CALFGU010000122.1 GCA_937877685.1 uncultured Prevotella sp. | reverse complement strand
CATGACACGGCAGATGGCGGTTATATTTTCTTCCGTATCCGTCAGAGGTAAAGCTTCGCTAAGAATCTGTGCATAGAGGGGCGTTTGTAGGGAAATGCCGTCTGCTTCAAGGTCAGCGGCGATGTAATTAGCAACGGTCCAATCCGTCTTTTCGCCATCTTCTGATTGCTCGGTGAAAAGGAATGCCGACCCGTGGCGAATGATGGCTTTGACTAACTCAAACTCCTTCTGACTACTGTCTGCCATTCCGCGGAGAATGGTGTTGGCTGGCGAGGATTGTTGAGAACCGTTGTTCGTTGAACTTTCCCCGTTCTCCGTTCCTCGTTCTCCGTTTTCCGTTCCCCTTTGACCGTTATTCTCATGCATCTGTTTGCCCACCTCAGCAGCAATAATGCGTTCCTCCATCTTCACTTGTTCGGCACATTGTGAGATGTAGGTTTGACGCACAATGCGATCGGGAATCACGGCTATGCTGTTCACAATGTCACGAATGACTTCCGAACGTTTTTGAGGGTCGCTCTCGGCATCCTTCAAAAGGAGGTTGGTCTTGAAACGGATAAAGTCCGTCTGGTGTGCCTCAATGTACTCCCAATATTTCTGAGCATTGTTGTTGCGAGCAAAACTGTCGGGGTCTTCTCCCTCTGGGAGTAAAACTACCTTGATATTCATCCCTTCGGCAAGGAGCAAGTCGATACCGCGAAGCGAAGCCTTGATGCCGGCTGCGTCACCGTCGTAGAGGAGAGTGATGTTGTGCGTAAAGCGTCGGAGCAGGCGGATTTGCCCAATGGTAAGCGAAGTACCCGAACTGGAAACGACATTTTCGATTCCCGCTTGGTGCATGGAGATAACGTCGGTGTAACCTTCCACAAGGAAACAGCGGTCGTGCTTCGTGATAGCGTGTTTTGCCAAGTAGAGGCCGTAGAGTTCATGGCTCTTATTGTAAATGGAAGATTCGGGAGAGTTGACGTACTTGCCGACATTCTTCTGCTTCTCCGTGTTCAAGACGCGTCCGCCAAAGGCAACGACGCGACCGGAAATGGTATGCACGGGGAAGATAACGCGTCCGTGATAGCGGTCAAGGAGTTTGCCGTCCTCCGTCTTGACGCAGAGTCCCGTTTTCACCAAATATTCTTCAGCATAACCGCGCTTGAGTGCCGCCTGTGCCATAGCGTCGCGTTCGGGCAAGCAGAAACCCAACTGGAATTTCTTGATGATGTCATCGCGAAAACCACGGGCGCGGAAATAAGCCATACCGATGGCGACACCCTCCACATTGTTGTAAAGTGTGTCGGTAAAATAGTCGCGCGCCCACTGATTGGCGGCAAACATTGCTTCGCGCTCTGACGACTCCTTCTTCTCTTCCTCCGTCTCTTCCTTTTCTCTGACCTCAATGCCGTAACGCTTTGCAATCCACTTCAGAGCCTCGGGGTAGGTCATCTGTTCGTGCTTCATGATGAAGCCTACGGCATCGCCACCTTCGCCACATGAGAAGCACTTGAAGAGTTGCTTCGAAGGGCTTACGATGAACGAGGGCGTCTTTTCGTCGTGGAACGGACACAATCCCTTGAAGTTTGCGCCAGCTTTCTTAAGCGTCACAAACTCCTTGACAATGTCGTAAATATTAGCCGCCGAGCGAATTTTATCTATGGTAATCCTATCAATCATACGTGCAAAATTAGCATATTATTATAAAAATGTGTATCTTTGCGCCCTAAAAAGAACTAAACTATATACTTAACTTAATGGGTCTAGTAATTTTATACTTTACAATTGCAATAGCAATATCCTTTACTTGCTCGATTCTTGAGGCTGTTTTGCTTTCTACACCGACGTCATTTGTGACGATGAAGGAAGATGAGAATGCCAGTGGTGCTAAGTTGCTTAAGAAACTTAAGGAAAATATTGACCGTCCAATTTCTGCTATCCTTTGTTTGAACACGATTGCCCACACAATTGGTGCGGCAGGTGTAGGTGCGGAAGCTACAAAGGTTTTTGGTGCCGAGTATTTCGGAGTCATTTCGGCAGTACTTACCATCTTGATTTTGGTGTTCTCTGAAATTATCCCCAAGAGCATTGGTGCGCGCTATTGGCGCTCTTTGGCATGTCCCGCGGCCTTTGTGATTCGTGGCATGGTGATAATTTCTTATCCTCTTGTGGTGCTCTCGGAATACATCATGAAAATCTTCTCGGGCAGTGAACAACCTGTTAGCGTGAGTCGCGACGAAGTTTCTGCCATGGTAAAGGTGGGTGCAGAAGAGGGTGTGTTTGAAACTGAAGAGAACCGCATGATTCAAAATCTCCTTCGCCTGGACAGCATTACGGCTCATGAGATTATGACCCCCAGTGTGGTTGTGGCGAGTGCGGATGAGCAGATGACGCTGAAGGAATTCTATCTTGAAAAAGAATTTAGCACGTATTCACGTATCCCTGTTTACGAAGAGGATGACAATTACATTACGGGCTATGTGCTCCGTCAGACGGTGCTTGAGAAATTAACCGAAGATAAGTTCTCCATGCGCCTCGCAGAAATCGTGCGCCCCATCTTGAAGTTTGAAGAATCGACCTCCGTTTCTGAAATCTGGGAAATGATGCTCGCCAAGAAGGAGCACATCTCTGTAATTTTTGACGAATACGGTTGCATGCGCGGTATCGTAACTATGGAAGACGTGATTGAAACCATGCTCGGTTACGAAATCGTTGACGAAAAGGATACCGTGGCGGACATGCAGGAGTTGGCACGTGAGAAGTGGCAACGTATGCAGGAGGAAGATGAAGAGGAGTGGGAGACTGAGAGTGAAGAGACTCCTGCTGAAGAACAACAACTTGAAAGTAACAAACAATAAGGTTACGGTTATTAGATTGTTTTGCTCGAAGGTTACAAGAACCTTGCGGTGCGCAGCAACCTTAAAACCTCAAAACCTCAAACCTGATAACCTAAAATTTATGAACATCAGTTATAAGTGGCTGAAGGAATACGTTGACGTAAACCTCTCAGCAGAAGAAATTGCCGTAGCGCTCACTTCTATTGGTTTGGAAGTTGGTGGCGTGGAAGAAGTTCAGGCAATTAAGGGTGGACTCGAAGGTCTCGTTGTAGGTCATGTTCTCAGCATGGAAGTGCACCCCAATTCTGACCATATGCACATCTGTCAAGTAGATCTTGGTCAGGGCGAACCCGTACAAATCGTTTGCGGTGCTGCAAATGTAGATGCAGGTCAGAAGGTAATCGTAGCTACGTTAGGCACAAAGCTCTACTCTGGCGACGAATGCTTTACGATTAAGCGCTCAAAACTTCGTGGCGTTGAAAGTCTCGGTATGATTTGTGCAGAAGATGAAATCGGTGTGGGCACAAGCCACGACGGCATTATCGTTCTCCCCGAAGATACGCCCGTTGGTATGAAGGCGGCAGACTATTTCAACATCCAGAGCGACTGGCTCATCGAAGTGGATATTACCCCCAACCGCGCAGATGCTTGTTCTCACTGGGGGGTAGCACGCGACCTTTATGCGTGGCTCGTTCGCAACGGTTACGAAACCAAGTTGCACCGTCCTTCTGTTGATGACTTCAAGGTAGATAACACTAACTTGCCCATCGCTATTGAAGTTGAAAACACAGAAGCATGTCCCCGCTACTGCGCCGTAACCATCAGTGGTGTAGAAGTAAAGGAAAGTCCCGAATGGTTGAAGGAGAAACTCGAAATTATCGGTCTCCGTCCCATCAATAATATTGTGGACATCACTAATTATATTATGATGGCATACGGTCAGCCCCTCCACTGCTTCGATGCAGATATGATTGAAGGTGGTAAGGTGGTTGTGAAGTCTATGCCCGAAGGAACTCCCTTCGTTACGCTTGATGGTGTAGAACACAAACTTTCTGACCGCGACCTCGCTATCTGCAATGCTGTAGCACCTATGTGTATCGCAGGTGTATTTGGTGGTAAGGGTTCAGGTACGTATGAAACTACAAAGAACGTGCTTATCGAAAGTGCTTACTTCCATCCCACATGGATTCGCAAGAGCGCACGCCGTCACGGACTTCAGACAGATGCTTCTTTCCGCTTCGAACGCGGTATCGACCCCGATGGACAAATCTATGCCCTCAAGCGTGCTGCGCAGTTGATTAAGGAACTCGCTGGTGGTGAAATTTCTATGGAAATCGTAGATGTTGAAGCACCCGAATTGGTGAAGAAGTTCTCGGTAGATGTTACTTATGACTATATCTACAGCCTTATCGGTAAGAACATCGGTAGTGATGTGGTAAAGGAAATCCTCACTTCTTTGGAAATGAAGATTGTTGCTGAAACTGCTGAAGGTCTCTCGCTTGAAGTTCCAGCTTACCGTGTGGACGTACAGCGTGCTCCCGACGTGGTGGAAGATGTTCTCCGCATCTACGGATATAATAATGTGGAAATCCCCTCTGCCGTGAAGTCAAGTTTGACAATTAAGGGCAATGTGGATGCTGCATACAAGTTGGAAAACCTCGTGAGTGAACAACTCGTAGGTTGTGGTTTCAACGAAATCTTGAATAACTCGTTGACACGCGAAGCTTACTACGACGGACTTCAGACGTACAAGTCAGAAAATCTTGTGCGCCTCATGAACCCCCTCAGTTCTGACCTTAACGTAATGCGTCAGTCGCTCCTCTTTGGTGGTCTTGAAGTAGTGCGTCACAATGTGAACCGCCGTAATGCTAACCTCCGCCTCTTTGAATTTGGTAACTGCTACTACTTCAACGAAGGCAAGCGCAACCCCGAAAAGGTGCTCTCAGCGTATAGCGAAGACCAGCGCCTCGGACTTTGGGTGACGGGTAAGCGTGTGGAAGGTTCTTGGGCACATCCTAATGAAGAGTCTTCATTCTACGAACTTAAGGCATACGTGATGAATATCCTTGTGCGCATCGGTCTCCCCATGGGCGGTTTGCTCATTGAGAACGGTGAGAACGACATTTTCTCGAAGTCTATCGTAGTGAAGGACCGCAACGGAAAGGTGTACCTCGAACTCGGTCTTGTGAAGAAGGCAATCCTCGCTGCGTTTGACATTGAGCAGGAAGTTTATTACGCCGACCTCAACTGGACCCTCCTCACTTCAAAGGTGCGTGGCGCAAAGGTAAGTTTCAAGGAGATCAGTAAGTTCCCCGCAGTAAGCCGCGACCTTGCCTTGCTCGTTGACAAGCAAGTGACTTTCGCCGAAATTGAAAAGGTGTGCTTCGCTGCCGATAAGAAACTCCTCAAGAAGGTAGAACTCTTTGACGTGTACGAAGGCAAGAACCTTGAAGCAGGCAAGAAGTCTTATGCCATCAACCTCACCCTCCAGGATGAAGACAAGACTATGAACGATAAGCAGACTGACAATATTATGCAGAAGATTGTTCAGAATCTTGAAAAGCAACTCGGTGCAAAACTTAGATAATTAGAAATTTTACAGAAAATATATTAATCACCTACTATGGGAAGAGCATTTGAATATCGTAAAGCAGCGAAGATGAAGCGCTGGGGCCACATGGCTAAAACCTTCACCAGAATTGGTAAGCAGATTGCTATTGCCGTTAAGGCTGGCGGTCCTGAACCTGAAAATAACCCCGCACTCCGTGCACTTATCGCCAATGCGAAGCGCGAAAACATGCCTAAGGACAATGTAGAACGCGCTATCAAGAACGCCATGGGTAAGGATCAGAGCGATTACAAGTCAATGACTTATGAAGGATACGGTCCTCATGGTATCGCTATCTTCGTGGATACACTTACAGACAATCCTACGCGTACTGTAGGTGATGTGCGTTCAGTGTTCAACAAGTTCTCTGGCAACCTCGGCACAATGGGTAGCCTCGCTTTCCTCTTTGACCACAAGTGTGTGTTCTCATTTAAGAAGAAGGACGGTCTTGACATGGACGAAATGATTCTCGACCTCATTGATTACGGCGTAGAAGACGAGTACGATGAAGACGAAGAAGAAGGCAGCATCACTATCTACGGCGACCCCAAGTCATTCGCTCAAATCCAGAACCACCTCGAAGAACAAGGTTTCGACGTAGTAGGTGCTGAATTTACTTACGTTCCCAACGACGTGAAGGACGTAACTCCCGAACAGCGCGAAGCTATCGACAAGATGGTTGAAAAGCTCGAAGACTTCGACGACGTTCAGACGGTTTACACAAACATGAAGCCCGAATAGGTTGATGAAAACAAAAGTGTCTTATAGCTTCAGTCCTGAAGTTGTAAGGCACTTTTTTGTCTTTCGATTTATATGACAGGGTTCTATCCACCGCAATAGTTGTAGAACTGTTATTTATAAATTGAGGAAACTATGGAACATAAGGATTTTAGTATATTAAAGAAAAACCTGATTGCTTTAGGTTATACCGTAAGTTGCTTTGACACTGCAAAGGAAGCGGCGCAGTATTTAGATGCTCAAATTCATCATCAGACGGTTGGGTTTGCAGGTTCCATGACTTTAGAGAAAATGGGACTTTACGAACGTCTGAGTGCGCATAATGAGGTGCACTGGCATCAGCGAATTCCCGAGGGTAAAACAAGCAAGGAGGTGCGTGTGCAAGCGAATGCTGCGTCCATCTATATTACCTCGGTAAACGGAATTGCAGAAAGTGGGGAGATTGTGAATATTGATGCGAATTGTAATCGTGTAGCCTCCATATTCTACGGACACGAGAAGGTCTATTTTGTTATTGGTGAAAACAAGATAGAGAAGGACTATGACAGCGCCTTGTATCGCGCGCGGAATATTGCTGCCCCTCAGAATGCAAGAAGATTAGGCGTGAAAACTCCCTGTGCCGTAAAGGCTGACCGTTGCTATAATTGTAACAGTCCCGAACGTATTTGCAGAGGCCTTTCCGTGTTATGGAGCAAACCCATGACTGGAGAATTTGAGGTAATTCTTGTGCACGAGGATTTAGGGTACTAAGGCTTTGCTTATTCCCTTAAATAAAACCGAGGCGCCATACTTTCATAGTGTGGCGCCTCGGTTGTTATGAAGTATGTGAGATTAACTCAGTTATGCTTGCTCCTCCAACTCTTCAATCTGCATCAGAATTTCATCGGTGGTGCGAAGCGTCTTGTTGAATTGATAAATCCCTATGACGCTACCAATCAGCAATCCGATGGAGGCAAAAATAAGAACGAGTTCGAGCATTTCGCCCTTGTAAACTTGTGCGTTTTCATATACAAACCATGGAATGAAAACCATTAAGAAAGGAATGCCGATACAGTAGGTCCACCTGCGCGTGAGGCGCTTAAACTTCAGTGTTGCCTTGCGGGCTTCGATGAGGTTTGCTTCGGAGAAATCTTTGGTGTGAAACTCGCGATACATATAATAATTATAGCACAGAGCGAGCATCATGAACGCAACGGAGAAGGCACAGAAGTACATGGAGTGCGGACTGATATTGGGTAATATCCAAATGAAGAAAGGTATCATAATGATGCAGACGAGACTTTCCAATATTATGTTTCTGCGCAAGTTACGTGCTTTCTCTTTCATAGAACTACGAATTAGGCGTTGGTTAACAATAGTTTCTCGCTCCAACTTCTTGGTAAGCAGTTCTAATTGCACTTTCATTTCCTGCAATTCTTTAGAATCAATCGTGTTAGTCATAATGGGCAAGGTTTAAGGGTTAGACATTTTCTTGAGTTCTTCCTTGATACGGAAGAGGCGCACGGACACGTTCTTCACCGTGATACCTACGATAGCGGCAATCTCGTCGTAGGGCATACCTTCAAGCCAGAGCAGGACGATGGCGCGGTCAAAGGGTTTGAGTTGGTGAATGCGTTGGTAGAGCATTTGAATTTGTCGCGTGTCTTCATCCTTGTCGTGGAAAAGGTCAATTCCCATTTCCAACGGGATGCGCGAAGAGGGTTTCTTCTTGCGTTCCTGCGAGATGCAAGTGTTAAAACTCACGCGCCAAATCCACGTTTCCACTTTGCTTTCTCCTTTGAAGTTAGAAAATCCCCGCCATAGGTTGATGAGCACCTCTTGAAATAGGTCGTTCACCTCGTCGGAGTCTTTCGAGAACATGAAGCACACCGTGTAAATCGTGCTTTTGTGCGTACGAACAAGTTGTTCAAATTCCAAGTCCAATGTTTTCATTGTGTCATACGTGTTTGAAAATAGTCTTTTTGCCCATTAGACGCATGTTGTGACTACAAAACTACAAAATATAGAAATAATTATCGTGTCATTTGCGTTATAATGCAAACGGCGTGAAAGAATTCATGAGCAAGCTACAGATTAATCGGTGCAAACCACTAATTGTTAATCCTTTTGTAAAAGAATTATTTAATTAAGCTATAGGTATGTAAGTTTTTTTCATTACATTTGCAGTTAAATCTAACTTACTTTTTTAAAACGTATGAATGGATTGAATCAAAGACCTTGCCCTGAGAATAACTTGGTTTTGGCAATCTTATGTACACTAATTTTTTGCATGCCTTTGGGGATTGTTGCTATAATAAAGGCAACGTCTGTAGAATCTCTTTGGAGAGAAGGACGTTATGAAGAAGCACAAAAAGCCGCAGACGATGCTAAGAAGTTCTCTTTGTGGGGTATGTTAGGAGTGCTCTTAGCATGTGTTTTATGTGTCGTATTGTACATTGGGTTCTTCTTATTGTATTTTGTAGTATGTACTATTCCATATTTATTAGGAATGTTTTTCTTATGCCAATAAGATGGATTCGCATAGTAATACCGGTGGTGATATTATCCATCGGTATTATTTATTATTACATCAACCCAAGCGAAACAGGGTGGATGCCCAAATGTCCTTGGTGGTTGTTGACAGATACGTACTGCCCGTCATGTGGCATACAGCGCTTCTTGCACCTCCTGCTTACGGGGCATTTCGTTGAAGCCCTTTGCATGAATCCCTTCCTGATGATTTCGCTTCCTTATGCAACTTTGGCCGTTCTCGGTAAGTGGTATAACATCAACGGAGTCTTCAACCGTCTAAACCGATTCATCTACAGCAGAAAAGTGCTCCTCGTTTATATCATCCTATTCTTTATTTGGTGGGGCATACGAATCGTGTTTGGAATTTAGCAAATTCCTATCCCCAAATCCATGTTCGTCCCTCCACAAGTTCTCCTGCTCAAAACAAAATCTATTATAGGAAAAACAAACTCTTAAACTCTTCTCCTTCTATTACTTATAAAACGCCTTATTTAAGCCTTTGTTTAATGCCTGTAATTAAGCCTGTTATGTAAGGCGGAAATGTGGACACCAGTTTTCTGATAAATTGTAGTTCATAGGGGGTACAACTTTCCTACGGGGCATTACGAAAGTGATTTAACCGGACAACAATAATAGCAACCGCAATGAATAACAAAAAAGGTGCTTCCCAAGCGGGAGGCACCTTAAATTTTATCAGTTGTAAGCAATGATTACTTAGCGAGCTTACCGTCTGAACCAAGAACGTTGATGATCTTGTGCTTGTACATCTTTTCCATGTTGTCGCGAGCGGGACCGAGGTACTTGCGGGGGTCGAACTCAGCGGGCTTTTCAGCAAATGTCTGACGGATAGCAGCAGTCATAGCCAAACGAGAGTCAGAGTCGATGTTGA
>CALFGU010000121.1 GCA_937877685.1 uncultured Prevotella sp. | reverse complement strand
AACCTTTAACCTTTCCTCGTTAACCGTTAACCCTTCACCGTTAACCGTTAACTACTTTTTCAACAATTCATCAATGTGCTCGATATAGTCCAAAGAGTCGTCCACGAAGAACTTCAATTCGGGAATGATACGCAACTGATGGCGCACACGATTACCTAATTCCAAGCGCACTTGCTTCATGTTGTTGTTAATATTCGCAACAATTTCAGCACTGCGTTCAGAAGGGAACACACTGAGATACACACGGCAAACACTCATATCGGGAGAAATGCGCACAGCACTTACTGACACGAGCACACCGGGCATAGACTTGGTTTGAAGTAAGAAGATGTCACAAAGTTCCTTTTGAATGAGGCGAGATATCTTCTGTTGGCGGGTTGTTTCCATAAAAATAGCGTTTAAACAGTCAAATTTTAAGAAGACAAGCAGATGAGCGGGGCGCTACGTGAAACGACGGACTTCTCGTTTGCTTGTCAACGGTGAATAACTCTGCAAAGTTACGGATTTATCCCCTCACAATGGGCGTTTCGTGAAGAAAAGTCACTACTTTTTGTGACTCAAGGGGGAATAATCCAAGTTCTTGTTGTACTTTTGCCGTAGTGTTAACCCCTTAAAACTCGGTTTCTCAATCTTATGAAACTCTATATCATCAACGGTCCTAACCTCAACCGCCTTGGAACTCGCGAACCTTCCATCTATGGAAACTTAACGATGGAGCAATGTCTTGAAGACCTGCGCAAGCGTTATGCCGAAAAGGTGGAGATTGACTATTTCCAAAGCAACGTAGAAGGTTTTCTCATTGATAAACTTCAAGAGGCGGACGATGCGCATTATGACGGCATCATTCTGAATGCGGGTGCTTACACACACACTTCCATCGCCCTGCGTGACTGTATCAAGTCGCTCCATGTGCCTGTCATCGAGGTGCACCTCTCAAACGTTCATGCCCGCGAGGAATTTCGCCACCACTCCATGCTCTCTGCCGTGTGCAAGGGTGTGATTGCTGGCTTCGGAATGCACTCTTACCGCCTGGCAGTAGAGGCTTTTTGTGAATAGGAAAGTTGAGAACAACGCTTTTTTATTGACAGAAGAACAAAAGAACAAGAGGCTACTGCTATTTTTTTAGACAAAAGAACAGAAGAACAGAATGTTACCGCTGTTTTTTTAGACAGAAGAACAAAAGAACAAAATACTACTGCTGTTGTTTTGGACAGAAGTACAGAAGAACTAAATATAGACCTTATGCTCTTATGTTCTTATGTCTAACCACAAAACCTACACGCCACTCTTCTACACCCCCTCCCCTATGCTCAACGAATACATTCTCTCACATATCACCCCCGAACACCCCTATCTCTATAAATTATACCGCGCTACGAACACGCAACTCATTCGTCCGCGCATGGCGTCGGGACACTTACAGGGGCAACTGCTCAAAATGCTGACGGAGTTGATTAATCCTCAAACGGTGGTGGAAATTGGTACGTACTCGGGATATTCAGCCTTGAGTATGGCGCAGGGCATGCAACCCGGTTCGCGCATTGTGACTTTCGAAATCAACGATGAGCAGGAGGATTTCACACGTCCGTGGTTGGAAAATTCGCCTTTCCCTCCGAAGATTGACATGGTCATTGGCGATATTTTCAAACTCCTGCCCGAGATGAACTTAACCATAGACATGGCCTTCATTGATGCGAACAAGCGCACCTATGCGGAATACTATGAACTCATCATGCGATACCTGCGCCCCGGAGGGTATATCTTGGCGGACAACACCCTTTGGGATGGGCACGTAGTGGAACCTGATTACGACAATGACCCACAAACCATAGGCATCAAGCGATTTAATGACCTCGTAGCCAATGACCCGCGTGTGGAGAAGTTTATCTTTCCCCTGCGTGACGGACTTACTCTCATCAAGCGTATTGGATAATCTCCAATGCGCTTTTCTTTTTTCTATGGGGGTCTTTCTATGCCACCCCGATTATTGAGCGGAGACGCCTTCAGCGTCATGAAATGCAATAAGATAGTAGCACTCCGAGTCGGCTATTATTTCTAACGAAAACAATCTTACTCTTTGTGAAAATTCTCTTACTCTTTGTGAGCACAATAAGTAATATGCGAACGACTATTTGAGGTATTATCATTCCGCTTCGTTTTTTCACACAAAAACAGACTTTTTTTGCACAAAAAAGGTGGCGTCCGAAAATGTCGGACTCTCAGTTCCTACCTTTGCACTGTCGACAAGAAAGGACAGATTGCCGGGAGGCAGTCGCCTTCTCTCCCTGGGGTAAAACTATAGTATTCACATTTTTACCTGAAAAACACATGTCTAAAACCAGCAAGGGCCTTACGCCCCTTAAAGAACAGATTGAACCCAAAGTAGGAACCTTTTTCGCACACACATCACCAACGCTCGGAGTCAGAAACCACAACCCGCTGAACATTCGCTACCTGGCAACCAACAAATGGCTCGGACTGTCGAAAACAACGCCCAACGTCAAGGGATTTTGTCATTTTGACTGCATGGACTACGGTCTGCGCGCCGCCATCATCCTTTTGCTCAACTACATCCGTAAGCGCGGGTGCACCACTCCCCGACAAATCATCACGCGCTGGGCACCACCCACGGAAAACAATACAGAACTCTACATTAAGTGTGTTTGCGGGCGCGCCGACCTTCATCCTGATGCGCCAGTGCCTACGGAAGGCAGCGCATTTAACCGCCTTGTCATCGCTATGGCACGCCAAGAATCGGGCATTCACCTCACCGAGGGCGACATTGAGCGCATACGCACCACTTTTAGCATCAAGTAATCCCTACATCTTCAAAGCCTTAAATCTCTAACACGAATTATCAAGCAATAGCACTCATAGTTATGAACATAGCACTCTGTTTGCAACCCCGATTACACGCACGCAAGGAAATTGCAGCAACCATCTTTCCCGGATTTAGCACCACCACCGCCGTCTCACGCCTCAACCGCTGGATTAAATCTGACCCCGTACTGCTTGAGGAACTCTTAAAAGCAGGTTATCAAAAAGGAAGTCACTGGTTTACACCCAAAATCGTGCGCGTCTTAGAACGCTTCTTCCTTTAGAAAGCATCCCACAACACTTTAACATAATGAAACGCGAAAGAGGAGCGATGCGCGAGCATCACTCCTCTGTTTATTCGTACCCCCAAGGAGAATCGAACTCCTATCTAAGGTTTAGGAAACCTCTATTCTATCCGTTGAACTATGAGGGCGGACCTGCGCACACGGAAAGTACGCATATTTGAGAGGCAAAGGTAGTAAAAACTTCCCATGCAACACGCTTTTTTCACAACAAAAGCCATTGCGACACCGCTAATACAGGGATAAAGGGCGAAAACTTGGCTTTTTTCTTTGAAGAGTCAAGAAAAAACAATTCCTTTGCAGTTTGAAATATATAAATTTAATTAAATAAACTAAAAACTAAATGATTACTTCAATTATCATTGCTGTGTTTGTCATTGGCTACGCTTGTATTGCCCTCGAACACGGAACAAAGATTAACAAGGCGCCTGTTGCGCTCTTGATGTGCGCAATCTGTTGGACGCTCGTTACGATTGGTGTGAACAATGGTGCAATTACGCTTCCTCATGGCGAACCCATTACTGAGCGTATGCTCCATCACCTTTCAGAAACTTGCGAAATTATCGTATTCTTAATGGGTGCGATGACCATCGTTGAGATTGTTGACGCAAATGGTGGTTTTAATTTCGTGCGTTATCGCCTTCAGACAACAAGCAAGCGTAAGTTGATGTGGCGCATGGCTTGGATGACCTTCTTCCTTTCTGCCGTGCTCGACAACTTGACTACTTCAATCGTCATGATTATGGTGCTTCGCAAGCTTGTGGCAAACAAAGAAGACCGTTTCCTTTTTGCGGGTCTCATCATCTTGGCTGCAAATGCCGGCGGTGCTTTCTCTCCCATCGGAGACGTAACAACAATTATGCTTTGGGTACGCGGAATGCTCTCTACTCAAGGTGTGCTCTTGGAAGTGTTCCTCCCCTCAGTTGCCAGCTTGCTCATCCCCTGCCTCATCATGCACTTCCGCATGAAGGGAAATCTTGAAGGCGTGAAGGAAGAAAAGTTCATTGAAGCCAACCAAGAATTCTCACAAAAGGAACGTAACATCGTGTTCTGTCTTGGTGTTGGCGGTTTGCTTTTCGTACCCGTATTCAAGTCTTTAACTCACCTTGCTCCCTACGTAGGTATCCTTCTCGTGCTCGGTATTCTTTGGACAGCCGTTGAAGTATTCTTGGCACGCAAGAAGAATCACCACCTCATGTCTACCCACCGAGTTACGAACATGCTTCAGAAGATTGACATGACAACAATCCTCTTCTTCCTCGGTATCTTAATGACTGTAGCAACCCTTCAAGACACAGGCGTGCTCACAGCATTCGGTCAGTGGTTGAACGAAGTAACTGGCGCTAACTACTATGCGATTACGGGTGTAATCGGTGCGGCTTCGGCAATCGTAGATAACGTGCCCCTCGTAGCAGGTTGCATGGGTATGTACCCCATTGAAGCAGCAGGCGCACTTGCTCAGGATGGCATCTTCTGGCAACTCTTAGCTTACTGCGCCGGTGTGGGTGGTTCAATGCTCATTATCGGTTCTGCAGCAGGTGTAGTAGTTATGGGTCTTGAAAATATCTCCTTCGGTTGGTACTTAAAGAATATTTCATGGTTGGCTCTCGCTGGTTACCTCGCAGGTATCGTAGTTTACGCCATCCAACACCCCATTTTCCAAAGTCTTGGAATCATTTAATAACCTTTTAAACACTTTTCACTATGAAGAAGATTATCCTTACCCTCGTAGCGGCATTCATGGTTGCCACTTCAGCATCTGCATTCGGTTTTGACTGGGGTATCACTGGCGGTTTGAATTACACAAAGGTGAAACTCTCAAGCAAGAACTCCGCAATTTCAAGTCTTAAGAGCGGTAGCAATCAGGCTGGTTGGAATGTCGGCGTACGCGCAAACGTAGGTTTGGTTGCAGGTTTCGGCATTAACGGTGCGTTGCTCTACAATCAAAATAAGTTGAAACTTGAATACAACGGCATGCAGGAAACAGAGACAGAACGCTCAATCTCTATCCCCTTGAACCTTCGTTATAACTTTGGCATCGGTAAGACTGGCGTATTCGTAGGCACAGGTCCTCAGTTTGATTTCCCTCTTGGTCATAACAGTTTGGGCGAATCTTTAATGAATGGTTACAGCACCTTTGACAAGGAAAACATGTCAACTTCTTGGAACATCAGTGCGGGTGCTAAGATTCTCGGTAAGGTAGAACTCACAGCGGGCTACACCTTTGCACTCGGTCCCATTGGTAAATCATTCCTCGAAGGTATGGGCAACCAAGTGGGTGTTTCAGGTTTTATTGGAAAGGGTGCTGACATCAAGCGCAACATGTTCCAAATTAATGCAACCTACTATTTCTAATTGTAAATAGTTACACATAAAAATCCAGATGGTGCTCACCCGAGCGCCATCCGGATTCTTTCATTCTACACCAACACTATGGAAAAGAAACTAAACTTAGGCACACTCTGCCTCCATTCCGGATATACGCCCAAGAAAGGCGAACCCCGTCAGCTTCCTGTCTATCAGAGCACCACTTTTAAGTATGACACGAGCGAACAAATGGCTCGCCTTTTCGACCTTGAGGACTCTGGTTACTTCTATACCCGACTTCAGAACCCCACTAACGATGCTGTTGCTGCGAAAATCGCAGAGTTGGAAGGCGGTGTGGCAGCTATGCTCACTTCTTCGGGTCAGGCGGCAAGTTTTTATACTATCTTTAACATCTGCGAGGCAGGCGACCACTTCATTTCTACGAACAACATTTACGGTGGCACATACAATCTCTTTGGTGTGACACTCAAGAAGTTGGGTATTGAATGTACGTTTGTCGATCAGGAATGGAGCGACGAAGAAATCCAAAAGCATGTGCGCCCCAATACGAAGTGTTTCTTCGGTGAAACAATATCGAATCCCGGTTGCACAATTTTGGACATCGAACGCTTTGCAAAGTTGGCGCATAAGAATGGTGTGCCCCTCGTAGTGGATAATACATTTGCGACACCTATGAACTGTCGTCCCTTTGAGTGGGGTGCGGACATCGTAACGCATTCTACGACGAAGTATATGGACGGTCACGCGGCAGCAGTAGGCGGTGCGATTGTCGATAGTGGCAATTTCGACTGGCAGGCTTCGGCAGAAAAGTTCCCAGGTCTCTGTACGCCCGACGAAAGTTACCACGGTCTTACCTACACTAAGGCTTTCGGAAAGAATGCTTTTATTGTTAAGGCAACAGCTCAGTTAATGCGCGACCTCGGTTCGATTCAGTCGCCCGAAAATGCCTTCTTGCTCAACTTAGGTCTTGAAACCCTCCACCTCCGTATGAAGCAGCACTGCTCAAATGCGCAACGCGTGGCAGAATATCTCAAGGCGCACCCCAAGGTAGCGTGGGTAAACTTCGCAGGTCTTGAAGACAACCCCTACTATGCCCTTGCGCAGAAATATCTTCCTAACGGAATTTGTGGCGTAATGGCGTTAGGATTGAAGGGCACTCGTGAAGATGCCATTAAGTTTATGGACAGCCTCCGCTTGATTAGCATTGTGACCCACGTGGCAGACGCCAAGAGTTGCGTGCTTCACCCCGCGAGCCATACGCACCGCCAACTTTCAGAAGAGCAACTTAAGGAAGCCGGCATTGCTCCCGACCTTATCCGCCTTTCTGTAGGTATCGAAGATGCAGAAGACATTATTGCAGACATCGAACAGGCGTTGGAAAAGATATAATTTATTAAGGTTGTAAGGTTTTGAGGTCGCTTCGCTTTAAGGTTTTAAGGAGCCTGGCGGAGTGAGTTGATTTATAGAAAATCTAGAGGTTCTAGAATATCTAGAAAATCTAGACCATCTAGATCACCCCGAACGGCCCTCATAACCTCAAAACCTCCCACCTCATAACCTCACTCATAACCTCATCCGATATGAAAATCCTCTTGCTCGGCAGTGGCGGTCGCGAACATGCCCTTGCCTGGAAAATTGCTCAGAGCAGCAAAGTTGAAAAACTCTTTATCGCTCCCGGTAATGCTGGTACTGCCAATGTAGGCGAGAATGTGCCCGCATTGAAAGCCGACGACTTCGACGGCATTGCCGCTTTCGCCGTGAAGGAAGGCATTGATATGGTTGTAGTAGGTCCTGAAGATCCCCTCGTAAAGGGTATCTACGACTACTTCCTCGCTAACGACGCCGTAAAGCACATTCCCGTAATCGGTCCTTCGAAGGCGGGAGCCGTGCTTGAAGGTTCAAAGGACTTTGCTAAGGCATTCATGATGCGCCACGGCATTCCCACAGCGGCTTACGCCACTTTCGACGGCACACAAGTTGAAGAAGGTTGCAAGTTCCTCGAAACCCTCAAAGCGCCTTACGTGCTCAAGGCCGATGGTCTCTGTGCTGGTAAGGGCGTACTCATTCTTGACACCCTTGAAGAAGCACAGAAGGAACTCCGCAGCATGCTCGGCGGTATGTTCGGCAATGCCTCTTCTCGCGTAGTGATTGAAGAATTCCTTTCAGGCATCGAGTGCTCTGTATTTGTGCTTACCGACGGCAAGAATTACAAGATTCTTCCCGAAGCTAAGGACTACAAGCGCATTGGTGAGGGAGACAAGGGATTAAATACCGGAGGCATGGGTTCAGTTACCCCAGTGCCCTTCGCAACTCCCGAATGGATGAAAATTGTTGACGAACAAATCATCCGCCCCACCGTTGAAGGCCTCGCATCTGAGGGTATCGTGTACAAGGGATTCATTTTCTTCGGCCTCATCAACTGCGACGGTCAACCCAAAGTAATTGAATACAACTGCCGTATGGGAGACCCCGAAACTGAAAGCGTCATGTTGCGCATCAAGAGTGACCTCGTTGATTTGCTCGAAGGTGTGGCGGCAGGCAACCTTGATGAAAAGACCATTGAGTTTGACGAGCGCGCAGCGGTTTGCGTTATGTGCGTCAGCGGTGGCTATCCCCAGGATTACGAAAAGGGATTTGCCATCACGGGTGCAGATGTTGAAGGCAGCGTAGTCTTTCATGCTGGCACAGCCATGAAGGATGGTCAACTCGTAACGGCAGGCGGTCGCGTCATTGCCGTAAGTTCTTACGGTAAGGATAAGGCCGAGGCGCTTGCTAAGTCTATGAAGGGCGCCGAACAGATTCAGTACACAGGCAAGTACTATCGTCGCGACATCGGTCAGGACCTTTAGTAGAACCTTATAATTTATAGGAACTATAGCGACTATAGGAACTATATAAGAATGAGAAAAGCGATTACCACAAATACAATGCTTCTTCCCATAGCGTTAGTCATGGGAAGTTTGCTATGGATACTCCCCGAAGCAGGCAACCTTCTGCTTTGGGGAGGTTGGTTTGTGGGCATACTTACCGCCTATGGGTGGTTTGAGATGAACGCACGGTTGCAATTGCTTCGCGAACGCTCCCAAATGGTGAGCACCACGTTCTTCCTCTCGCTTACTGCCGTCCCTCTGCTTCATGAGTTTTCGCTTGCCAGTCTGTTGCCGCCAGCCCTGTTGCTCGCTTATGCCAATCTGTTCACCTCTTACCAAGAGCGCCATCCCGAGCCCCAACTCTTCCATGCCTTTCTCCTGTTGGGGTTGGCGAGTTTAGTGGTGCCACAGGTCATTTGGTTGCTCCCCCTGCTCTTGTTCTGTTGCAGCCTTCACTTACGTTCGCTCACGCCTCGCAGTTTGGGCGCAGCGTGTATTGGTTTGTTGCTCCCCATTGTGGGAGTTGCGCTATGGAGTGTGGCCACCTGGGACTTCACCCTGCTTTCCGAAGGCGTAACAGAGTTTTGGCACACCGCCACTCACATTGATATGGGCTATTGGGAAACTGTCTATATCGCCACTCCCTTAACCCTCCCCCCCGAAGAATGGCAATTCCTGGTCAGCGCCACTTGCGTCATGCTTCTCTCCATCATCGCCATCACGCATCAGGCACAAACCTCCTACCTTGACAAAATCCGCGTGCGCATGTTCCTCTATGTGATGGACTTCACACAAGGCGGACTCCTCCTACTTCTCCTCCTCTTCCCCGAATGGCGCTGGACATGGTTGCTCCTGCTCATCGCCAACGGCGCTCCCCTCATTGCTCATTATTTCACCCTCACGCGCGGCTGGATGGCAACCACAATTTTCTGGTTATCACTCATCGGCCTCATCTTATTACTCATTTTTAATTTCCAAACAGCATGGATAGTATCATTAATCTTCTCATAGAATGGGGATTGCCCGGAATGTTTATCGCAGCATTCTTGGCCGGAAGTTTCATTCCCTTTTCGTCAGAAGCAGTCATGGTAACCTTGATTGCAACAGGCATTCCCTCATTCGAACTATTCATCTGTGCGTCAGTAGGTAACATCTTAGGGGGGATGTTTAACTATTGTGTGGGCCGCCGAGGCAATGAAGCGTGGATGCATAAGTATCTGAGGCTACCGCCCAAAAAACTCAACAAGGGCATTCAGCAAGTCAAGCGCTACGGTCACTGGGCGGGCCTCCTGTCATGGATTCCCATCTTCGGTAGTGTCACAACAATAGCCATGGGCTACTTGCGCCTCAACGCGTTCCATTCTTTCCTCAGTATTGCTGCCGGAAAAACCATTCGTTACTATATCTTGATGGAATTCATGATGGCTGTTGAACAGATTGGATAACGCTCTCTGATTCAACCTTCTGAACAAGGCGAAACAATTAGTATTTTCCGCGCTACAATAAGTAATACTTTTTAAATTCTAATACAAACAAAACTCCGCAAAAGAGTCTTTACGCCGGTTGAGTCTATCCCGCTCCGCATCCCGCCTCTTATGTCCACCCGCATTCGCAACATATTTTTCCTTCTTGGCATCCTTAGCGTTGTCATCATGGTCATCAGTTTCGACATGACACTCGAAAGCATCACTGACAACATCATGCGTGCCGGTCGTTGGTTTGCTTTTGCCTGTTTGTTGTGGTTAGGTGTCTATATGATTAATGCCCTCGGTTGGAGCGCCATTATTCACGACGGCGATTGCCCCAGGCGCATCCCTTATTGGCGTGTGTTGAAATTTACGATTACGGGATTTTCGCTCAACTGTGTGACGCCCGTCGGTCTTATGGGCGGAGAACCCTACAGAATAATGGAACTGAAACCTTACGTAGGCATTGAGCGCGCCACGTCAAGCACGCTGCTCTACGTAATGATGCATATCTTCTCTCACTTTTGGTTTTGGCTCCTTTCAGTAGTCTTGTACGTCATTTATTACTTCGCGCAACTCCATCTGCCAATGATCCTGCTCCTTGTGTTCATCACAAGCATCTGCATGACTGCCATTTACTTCTTCATGCGAGGCTATCGCAAGGGTTTTACGCTCCTGCTGCTCCGAGGACTTACGAAAGTGCCCTTCGTGAAAGGGTGGGCATCGCGATTTATGGAGACGCAACGTACTACGCTTGAAAATATCGACCGCCAAATAGCAGCACTTCACGCCACACGCCCAACAACCTTTTATTTCTCTCTCTGTAGCGAACTCCTGGCACGCATTGTCTCGTGTGCAGAAGTCCTTTTCTTCCTCCACATTTTCAGTGTTGACGTCAACTTTGTCACCTGCATCCTCATCTTAGGCTTTACCTCGCTTTTTGCTAATGCCCTCTTCTTCCTGCCTATGCAACTGGGCGGCAGGGAAGGCGGATTTGCAATGGCTACTGGCGGGCTGGCGCTTTCGGCAGGCATAGGGGTGTCGCTCGGACTCTTAATCCGCCTTCGCGAACTCGTTTGCGTGATTATCGGACTCGCACTGATGAAAATTGGGAACAAAAAGGAAGTTCACAATGGCGGAAAGTGAATGTTAAATAATGTAGGAACCATAAGATTAGATAAAGTTTTCCTAATTTTGCAGATATACAGCATTTTCTAAGGACCTTTAACGCCTCAAAGACATTGGGGGCGCTACGTCCTTCTTACCTCAAGTCATAAAATTCAATCGCGATATGAAAGAAGCAACTGGTAAACTCGCCGTAATGAGTGTTGGACTCGGCGCAGTAACAACAACGTTTATCACCGGCACACTCATGTACCGCAAAGGTCTTACCGTGCCCGGAGGTTCGGTAATCGAAATGGCCAAAATCCGAGTGGGTCGTGGCGAAGCCAAGCAATATAAGAAGATTAAGGAAATTGTTCCCGTCGCACCCATGCAGAGTTTGGAATTTGCGGCTTGGGACATTTTTGAAGAGAATGCCTATCAAGCGGCTCTCCATGCTGATGTGCTCAAACAGAGAGACATTGACCCCGTTCGCGAAGAACTTGAAGCCATTAAGCCACTCACGGCGGCTTTTGACAAGAATTTCGTGACGCGACTCCAAGGTGATAACGTCAAGCAGGGAACCCGTTGGGAACTTGTGGAACAACTCCGCGCCGACATCCGTAACTTTAAGGCGGAACGCGGATGCGACCGTGCCGTAGTGATTTGGGCGGCTTCTACGGAGAAGTACATTCCCTACAATGAGGCAGTGCACAAAAACCTTGCCGACCTTGAGGCAGCCATGAAGGCGAACGATTGTGAACACATCTCGCCCTCAATGTGTTATGCCTATGCTGCCATTGCCGAAGGTGCTCCCTTCGTGATGGGAGCGCCCAACTTGTGCATCGACATCCCTGCCATGTGGGACTTTGCGAAACAGCAAAATGTGCCCATCGCTGGTAAGGATTTCAAAACGGGACAAACGCTCATGAAGACGGTGCTTTCGCCCATGCTTCGCACACGTTGTCTCGGTCTTTCGGGATGGTTCTCTACCAATATCTTGGGCAATCGCGACGGCGAGGTGCTTGATGCCCCCGAAAACTTTAAAACCAAGGAGGTTTCAAAACTCGGCGTTATCGACACTATTCTTAAGGCGGACGAACAACCCGAACTCTACGGCGACATCTTCCACAAGGTGCGCATCAATTACTATCCCCCCCGTGGCGATGCCAAGGAGGGATGGGACAATCTTGACATCTTCGGATGGATGGGCAAAGATTACGGCATGCAAATCAAAGTCGATTTCCTTTGTCGCGACAGCATCCTCGCAGCTCCCTTAATGCTCGACCTCGTACTCTGTGCCGACCTCGCCCTTCGCGCTGGATGGAGTGGCATTCAGACCTGGATGAGTTTCTACCTCAAGAGCCCCATGCACAATTACGTTGAGCAGGAAGAACCTATCCACGACCTTTTCCAACAATACATTCTCCTCAAAAATGCTATCCGCGAGATGGGCGGATTTGAGGCGGATGAGGAACTCGACTAAAAAAAGGAGAAAGGAGAAAGGAGAAATAACCATGCGGGTTGTTCTTACTTCTATTCTCCTTAAACCCAACTTTATAATCCTTTCCTCATTGCTTACCACACCCCGCAAGGCATTTCTCCTTTCTCATTTCTCCTTTCTCATTTCCCTAAAAATGCGTTTCTCCCTTACATACCTCCTTCTCCTAACCTGCTCCCTGAGCATCTTAGCGCAGAAGATTTCCGGCACAGTTACTGATGCGCGGACGGGAGAACCATTGCCTTATGTGAATGTCTATTACAAGGGAGAGCGTGCTGTGCAAACCAATGAGCAAGGGCATTACTCCATACCCTTTAAGACGGGCGAACTCACCTTTTCCTTCATCGGATATAACACAAAGACCTTCACCCCAAAGCGTGCCCGCACGCTGGATGTGATGCTTGAGGAAATGGAAACCTCGCTTGAAACGGCAACAGTCGTTGGGAAGAAGCAGCGTTACAGTCGTAAGAACAACCCTGCCGTAGAGTTGATGAAGAAGGTCATTGCCCGCAAAAACATGGATGCACTCCGGGGGCACGACTTCTACAGCCTGGAGAAGTATAACAAACTTGTCCTTTCGCTCAACAATATTACGCCCAACATGACGGATTGGGAGTGGGTGAAAAAGAATCCCTTTCTCCTCGACCACGTAGAGACGTGCAACTACACGGGAAAGCGCATCCTGCCCATCTCAGTGGATGAAAGTGTGGTGCGAGAAATTTACCGCAAATCTACGGACACGAAGAAGGAAATCGTAATGGGCCAGCGCACCAACGGCATTAATGACATTTTTGCCACAGGCGACATCCTCAACACGATGCTTCAGGACTGCTTTACAACGGTGAATATCAACGATGACCGTGTGCGCCTCCTGCAATACCCCTTCATCAGTCCCTTGTCCACAAACCATGCCATTGGTTTCTATCGCTACTTCCTCACGGATACACTCAACATTGACGGACAGCGTTGCATTGACGTGAATTTCACGCCCAATAATCCGCAGGACTTTGGTTTTTCGGGCCATCTCTACATCCTTGCCGATTCCACCTATCGTGTGCACCGCGCTGACTTGACCATTCCCAAGCGTTCCGACATTAACTTTGTCGAAACCATGCGCGTGATTCAGGAGTTTGAGACCCTCCCCACGGGCGAACAGACCTTGGCGCGCGACCACATGATTCTCGAACTCAGCCTTATCGAAGGCACACAAAGCGTTCAGATTAAGCGCAGCACGGAATACTCCAAAATAGACTTCTCCCCCGTTGCCGACCAAGAGTTTGACTTCATGGGCGACCAGCGTATGGACTACAACGCACGCGTTCAAAGCGCAGAATTTTGGGAGTCTCGACGCACCGAAGAACTTACTGACTCCGAAGAAGGCATGGGGTCTTTCGTGGAGGAAATGCAGAAAGTTAAGGGCTACCGTCCCTTTATCTGGATCATCAAGGCCTTTGTGGAGAATTTCGTAGAAACAAGCACCGACCCCAAGAATCCTTCCAAACTTGACATAGGCCCTATCAACACGATTTTCTCGCAAAATTTCGTTGAGGGTTACCGCATTCGTGGCTCGTTCCAAACTACGGCAAACCTCCATCCCAACCTCTTTTTCAAGGGATATGCTGCCTATGGCATTGATGACCATTGTTGGAAGGGCAGTGGGGAACTTACGTACAGTTTTATCCCTAAGTCCTACCTGCCCCACGAATATCCTTACAACAAAATCTCGGTGGGTTATTACAACGACGTAGTTTCGCCCTCCGATAAGTTCATGACCACCGACAAGGACAATGTCTTCACCTCCTTCAAGTGGACCCCTGTGGAGCACATGCTCTACACGGAATATTGGCGCACAGCCTACACCCGCGAATACGAAAATGGATTCTCCTACACGCTTTCGGCAAAGGTGCAAAAGGACCGCCCCACGGCGCGACTCTTTTACCAACCCCTCAGCACGGGAGACATCACTGCCGATAAGGCACACCACGTTCACGACCTCCGCGCTACGGAGGCCACGGTCTCACTGACCTATCAGCCTGGCATAGAGTGGGTCAACACAAAGCAACGCCGCGTGGCGACGAACAATGATGCGCCAAAGTTAACCTTACAACACTCCTTCGGAATCAAGGGCATTTTGGGCAGTGACTATACCTATAACTTCACTGAGGCAGGCATCTACAAGCGATTCTGGACGCCTTCGTGGGGACGCATTGATACGCAACTCAAGGTGGGAGCGCAGTGGAACCGAGTGCCCTTCCCCTACCTCATTGTGCCGGCGGCAAACCTCTCCTACATTAAGGATGACAACACCTTCAGCCTCCTGCGCAACATGGAGTTTCTCAACGACCGCTATGCCGCACTCTTCTGCTCGTGGGAACTCAACGGAAAAATCCTTAACCGCATTCCGCTCATCAAGCACCTCAAACTGCGTGAATACTTCGGCTTTAGCGCCCTCTGGGGAGACCTTACGTCGAAAAACAACCCTATGTTAGCCGAAAACGCTGGGCGTCCCGACCTCTACCATTTCCCAGGCACCTTCGACACTAACGGAAACTTTACCCCCATCACCACTACGATGGACCGCAAGCGCCCTTACGTTGAAGCCTACGTGGGACTTTACAACATCTTCAAGGTGTTTAACATCGAATATGTCCGTCGCCTCAACTATCTTGACGACCCCAATACAAAGCGTTGGGGCATCCGCGGCCGATTCGTATTCACCTTCTAAACCGCATACCCCTTACACCTCCGCATCACTCCCCAGTGGTGCGGATTTTTTATGCATTAACATAGAAATTAACGCAGGTAAATAACATCAATTTCCCTTGCATAAAAGAAAACACAGGATATAATTTTATCTCACGCAAAGTCGCAAAGTATCGCAAATAACTTTTTGCAAAAGGAGTAGCATATACACCTAAAAAAACTTTGTACCTCTTTGCGCCTTTGCGTGAGAATGAAAAAATACTTTTCATGTATTTCAAGCATGTCTGCAGTCATACCCCCTCACCGCTACGCGGTACTCCCCCTATCTTAAGGGGAGAGCGCAGATAGATACTCCCATAAGAAAATCAGTTGAATGCCCATTGAAGATACGGTTAGTAAACAGAGAAGATGGCACCCCGCATGGTGCTCTCCCCTTAAGATAGGGGGAGTACCTCCGTAGGAGGGGAGGGGGTATGATGACATTCCCTAAATATCCCTCAGCATTACCATAGTTTCCCTTAAGATAGGGGCGAGGTATGATAGTCTTTACGGGGTAACTACAGTAAATTTCAGCACATTTCAACAACCCCTCACAAAGTCTAACTTACGGCGTTTTCTTAGTATCTTTCGACGCCGAATTTGAGACTTCGTAACGCGAAAAAGTAACTTCATTTTGCGCATCACGCAAATTGGTTTTGACACAAGAAAAATGGGAGTTGACAGAAGTACAAATGGATTTTGACAGAAGAGAAGTGGGGTTTGACAGAAGAACATAAGAACAAAAGGACTCACAATTAACCAGTAGGGACGCACGGCTCGTGCGTCCGTAATCCACAGCAGTTCCGACAAAAATAAGCGTGGTTCCTACAAAATAACAACCTGATTTTGACAGAAGAACAAAAGGACAAAAGGACTCCCACCCAGCAAGTACGGACTCACAACCAACTATTGTCGACATACGCCCCCGCCTCCTCATCCTCCTGAGCTTCAACAACAAGTCCTTAACGTCAATCATACTTTACAATTCAAGGGGGTTCAAACAAATCCCACGTCAAAAAATAAAAAAACAAGCATATTTTTTGTTATATTCCTCAGTAATTCAGTAACTTTGCAAAGATGTTGGTGTAAACCATTCTTTCATCACATCTCATTCCCGAATCAACAAAAACATTAATCATAAATCAATCTAACACACATGAAACATTTCATGCTTAGAAGCCTCATGCTCTTCTCCCTCCTGTGCTCCACACTGGGAGTGAATAGCGTGTGGGCACAACTCCCTGCTTTCGAAGTGGGTAGGGTGTATCATTTCACCAATGCGAACTACACCGAAAAGGCTATGGGGGCTACCAATCCCCGAAGCGTGGCTGGCGTGGCGAAAGACGACACCATCAAAGCGCAACTGTGGTACGTTGAATCAAAAAATGAGCATGGTTATGCCTTGCGCAACTTGGGTTTTGGCACTTACCTTCAAGCCAATGATCAATCTTCTCGTTGGACATTGGCAAGCACTACCGAATCTAACAATTCATGGATTACTTTAGAAACAGTAGGTAGCAACAATGCCTTCAAGGGTTACACCCATAACGGTTATGGTTATGCCCATATCGACGGAGGTAGCAACGTTGTAGGTTGGACAAGTAGCGCAACCTCCACACAGTGGACCATCACCGAGAAAGAAATGACGCAGGCTGAAATTCAGAATGCACTGAATATCTTCACCTCTGTCCCCACTATTCAAGCGAACCTCGACAACCTTTTCTCTGACAAGTCGTGCACTACACTGAAGGGCGAATTTGATGAAAACGATGCGTCATTTAAGGCATTGCCTACAACTTTGCAAGCAATGGTGCGCAAGGTAGCAGGAAATACATCTTGGGAGGAAGCTAACTCTGATAACTCTAAAGCGCAGTGGGATGCTGCATACGCAAAGAAGTATCGCATTCAGATGTACGAACCTTACTGCGACCCCGAAAAAGCGAGCGCAGCTTTAGGTCTCAACCAACATTCTAACATGAACAACCCCACGGGTCTCTTTGCCAACAGTGGAGATGTGATTTACGTGATGGTGGAAGGTGAAATTAAGGAGGGGGCTACGCTCTATCTTTCTTATTACACTCAACACGGCAAACTCGGTAGCGCTACGGATGGCTACGAACTCAAGCAAGGTTTGAACGTGCTCCCTATCTATCAAGATGAGTGTAATCTTTACATCAACTATGTGGTAGAGACTTTCGAAAAGTCAGATAACAAGAGAGGTCACCTCGCTAAGAAGCACAAACTGTCGGAATTCCCTGCCTTGAAGATTCATATCGAAGGTGGGCATATCAATGGTTATTACAACAAAATGGGGGATGCTCTTTATCCTGCCGACAAGAATGCCGATTGGGACTACCTTGAAGCGCGCGCTCCGCAAAAGGACCTCGTTATTCTCGGACAGTATATGACTCTTAACTTTCCTCTTAACGATGCCGACACTGAAGGCAACAAGGGTATGGGTTACTATCTCAATGACTTGGTAAACGTGGAAGACGTTATCAATGCTTGGGACAACATTATGCTTTGGGAACGCATGTTATTGGGTGTGGCTGGCAAGACTGCGGTAACCGATCGCCCAAGTCTCCCTATTCTGAGAGCAATCATGTTATTGACTACACTGGCGAAGATGCGTCATTCCCCACGGGTTATGACGATTATTACAACATTCACGGTTTGGCGCAAGGCGTGGGTGGTAAGACCTATATGTATGGTAGCGGTGACCACTCGGGTTATCACTACAACACGATGGGAGGTATTATCCAAAACATGCCTACCACCGCTGGAAATCACTGGGGACCTGCTCACGAAATCGGTCACCAGCACCAGAATTTGATTAACATGCGTGGCGAAACGGAGGTAAGTAACAACCTCTTCTCTAACGTCGTGCTTTGGATGTATGGAGAAACTACTTCTCGCGTAAATGGCACGGAGGGTTCGTTGGATAATATCTTGAAAAACTTCAACAAGGAAACGGGACATTATCTTAACAACAGCATCTGGGGAATGACGCAGATGTATTACAAGCTCTTCTTGTACTATCACGTACTGGGCCACAACCCCAAGTTCTATCCTCGCCTCTTCGAAATGCTCCGTCAGGACCCTCAGAAGAACAATCGCGCTGGACAAGTAGATGGTGCAAATGCACAATTACATCTTTACAAGAAGGCGTGTGCTGCTGCTGAAGAAGACCTTACGGAATTCTTCCGCGCCCATGGTTTCTTCAAGCCTCTCAATAATTGGTCAGTTGATGACTATGGTGTATCTACCTATAACATGACACAATCGCAAATTGATGAGGCTATTGCTGAAGTAAAGAGCAATGAGTGGAAAGAAAACATCGCTGTGCTCTTCATCAATGACGCTACGGGCGAAACAATTAAGAGCCACAAGGGCGACAATCTGGAACTTTATGGCGAAACTAAGGTGTGCGCAGAAGTGGGTGGTTATGGCAACTTCAACAATGAAGCAGCGGACTATGCATACACCATTTCGGGCACTACTGTAACCATGGAAGGTACGGGAGGTGTAGGTTTTGCCATCTTTAACAATAATGGCGAAATCATTGGATTCTCTGTAAAGAAGACATTTGAGATTTCTGCTGAAACAGCTAAAGCGCTCGCTTCGGGGCAAGCGACTGTCGTGGCATTAAATGCGGATAACACTTCCGTTGATGCTCCTAACCTTATGGAATCAGGGGATAACCAAACAAAATATAACTTGTTGGGAAGTTTGTTAGGCAATGTTAAGGCGACACTTGACCTCTCTGATGAAACGGGTACAAAGGTTGGTTTCTACAGAAAGGAAGCTTTGACAGATTTGCAAACTGCATACAATGCCGCAAAGAAAGTTCACGATGAGAAGACCGTTGATGCTTACACTCCTGTGTATGATGTGCTCTTCAGCGAATATAGCAGTTTGATCAACAACGAATATGCGCGCATCAACATCACTGAAGGTTATGCTTATCGTTTGACAAACAAGGCTTATTCTACACTTAGCATGGGTGTTGAAACTGCTGAGGGCGAAAATAAGGATGAAATGTTTGGTCTACCAACTGCTGAAACTGACGCTCAGGTTTGGTATTTCGAACCAGGCACAACTGCAGGCACTTATTATCTAAAGAACAAGGCAACTTCATTGTATCCTGCTGGTGCAAGTTCTGGTAATGTATTAAAAGCCGATAAGGCGGAATCTACTAAGGGGCAGAATGGCGGCGCAGCACCTTACACGCTTAATGATATGGGTAATGGTGTGTTTGCGCTCAGTAATGGTTATGGGTTGCACTGTTCTAAATCACAAAGCAATAACATTGTAGGTTGGGAGATTGATAGTGAAGCAACACAGTGGTACATCACTGCTGTTGAGTTAGACAATGCTCTTGAAGCACGCTTGAAGTTGGAAGAAACCATTGAAAAGACCATGTCGCTCATCAATGAGATGGCGTCGGCTATTCCTCCTCAGAGCCTCAAATTACAAACTGAAGATAATAGAGCAGACTACTATCTTTCAACCAATGCGTGTTATAACACATTGAACAATGCATCTGACGGTCAAGGACTTGCTGGTTTGTTGGACGATGATATTGAAACCTACTTCCACTCAGACTATAAGAGTCAGGTTCAAGACACCCACTATCTCCAAGTTGATTTAGGCGAAGGCAAGGCAGTTAGTAGTTTCAAATTTTACTACACGATTCGTTCCAACAATAATAATTACCCCAAGGAGATTAAGGTGGAAGGAAGCGCGAACGGAGCAGACTTCTATGAATTCAAAACCTTTACAGAAGACACAGACCATCTTCCCACCTCGAAAGATGTTAAGTGGGAGTCTGAACTTATAGAAAATCCCAATCATTACCGTTTCTTGCGCTTCTCTGTAACAGAGGCATGGGGGGGTAAAGAATACTTCGTAATGTCAACCTTTGGCATTAGCATCCCCGAACCTATTGTGAGTGAAGTTTACTCAGAATTTGCAAGTGATGTCCCAAGCAAGGAAGCGCTTAAGACAGATATCATCGCTGCGCTCAACGAACTTGTTGAAGCACAGCAATTAGTGGACGAAGCAACTGCTGATGAAACTGCTTATAATACACAGCGCGAAGCTCTTAATGAGCATTATGAAACTTTGCTCACAAACTACTACAATAAAGCAAAGAATGCAGCACTTGATGCGAAGAAGGCAGAACTTCAGGAGTGGATTAACAAAGCGGATGCGCTTATTGCGGATTGTGGTGAGGTAAATTATACACCTGACTTATTTGACGGTGAGGCTCCTTTGCAGTCAACTGATGAGAATGGTAAATTCTATATTTCTACAAATGCGCAGGCTTCGAATGAAGGTCCTATTTCTGGTCTAATTGATGGTATTGTAGGTAATGCAAATAGCAATACCTATTTCCATTCAGATTATAGTGGCAACAACTCTACAGATGGTCTTGACCACTACATCCAAGTAAATTTGGGTGAAAGCGTTAAACTCTTCAAGTTTACTTATACCAACCGCCACGACACAGACGGAGACTATGCCACAAAAATGACTATTTGGGGCAGTACGGATGGTACGAACTTCGAGGAGATTACGCGTATAGAGAATTTGCCTACATCGAAAAGCGCTGTGTACACTTCAGAACCAATTTATGTTTCTAAGGAATACACCGACTTGCGCTTCATGGTGACTGAAAGTACGAGTGCTGAAAAAGGTGGACACCACTTCTTCCACATGGCAGAGTTTGACCTTATTATAGGTGAGCCCGAAAGCTATACTGCGCAAATGAATCAGAACATCGGAGATGTTACTGAAGACCTCTTGATTACTACCTACAAGGAAAACGAAGAAGCGAAGTCTACATATAAATTCGCTACCACAGAGTTGCAACTTGTTAATGCTATTGCGGATTTGCGGGCGCAGTATGAGGCGTTGAAAGCTGCAAAGAATGTAGTTGATAAGGAACAGCTAATCCAGTTGATTGCTACAGCTACTGAAAAATTGGCAGCATGTGGTACTGTTACTCCTAACGGTGAAGAACTGGACGTAGAATTCGAGGAGAAGACTGCGGGTAGTGTGAATAAAAACATGCTCCGTGACCTTTACCGCGCTATTAAAACTGCCGAGGGTGTGAGAGACAATGCTAACGCTACGCAGGAAGAAGTTAATGCTGCTTCAGAAACTCTTACGTCGCTGATAGGAATAGTAGAAACCGCACAGAAATCGGAAAACAAGGCAAATCTCAAGTCTGAAATTGCCACTATGGAAAAGCTTCTTGATGATTGCAAAGACAATTCTGATAGTGACATTCAGGAGTTGATTGCTGATTGTCAAACTGCATTGCAAACGGCAAAGAATGTTTATGATGCGGATGACACTACAGTAGAAGGATATTCTCAGGCTACAACTAACTTAACAACGTTGTACACTGATTTATCAGTTGCAAAGGCCAAGGCAGAACTCCGTACGGAGATTTCTGAGTTGGAAGAATTGATTAACAAGTGTCTTATCATTGGAACGACTATTGTTACTAAAGAAGAGAATTGTGACTTGCAGGCAACATCTCCCAATGCGGATTTCTACATTTCTACAAATGCAAGCGCCTCTGAGGGTGAGATTGCTAACCTCGTGGATGATGACGAGGATTCATTCTTCCAAACTAAGAGTGGTGTTGGAGATGCACATTACCTTTTGGTAGATGCAGGTGCCGACAAGACGTTTAAGAAATTCAAATTCTCTTATCAAACTTGCAATAATCCATTGCCTTATGCGATTGAGGTGTATGGTAGCAACGACGAATCTGAATTTACAGATGTTCTTGCTACCTTCTCAAAGGATGATGCGGAGAATCCCTTGCCCACAAACGCAGACCAACTTTGGACTTCTTCAGAAATTGTTTCCGAGACTGCTTACCGCTACTTGCGTTTCAATGTAACGAAGTCGGGGGTTGTATTGAAAATTAATGACAACAAGGAAATTATCACAGATGAAGGACAACAGCTCAGCAACAAGTACAAGAATGCTTTGAGTGCTACAGACGCTGCTACTTCTCAGAGTGAGTATTGCTTCGCTATGTCAGAATTTGACTTAACAAACATAGTTGACGAAGAGCAACCTACTGAAATCCTCGCTGGTACCGTTACAAAAGTACAACTGGATAACGCAACTACTGCTAACACTGAAGCCAAGGCGCTTGCAAATGAATCAGTTGATAAAGATGCTTTGAATTTTAAGACATCACAACTTCAAGAAATCTACGAAACTCTCTATGCCGCTTATGGTATTCAAGTAAGTCTCGCCACAACTGTGGAAGGCAGAGATAAACTCCTTAGCAATATTGAGTTTGGTAAGACTATTGGTACCTTCAGTGCGCCTTATGCAACGGTAATTCCCAAGGACGTTACGGTTTATTACGCTCAGCAGGAATATAATGGCGGAACAGTTTCGCTTACTCCTATTGAAGATGCTGCAGCGCTTCCCGCTAATCAGGGCGTAATCCTTATTGGTGAAGCAGGTGACAATAGTGTGACGTTCTATCCTGCTGAAGATGAAGAGGAAGCGGACTTGAGCGCGAATACGTTCTCTCACTCTGCCGCTGGTTCCGTAGTTATGGAAAGCAATGACTATATTTTGGCCAACGGAGGTCAAGGTATTGGTTTCTATCAGGCAACTCCAAGTTCTACACTCAAGCAAGGTAAGGCATTCTTCCGTCTTTCGGCTGGCGAACCTCCTTTGAGTCTCGTCTTGAGATTTGGTGGCAACACTACTGATATTGACGCAGTCACTACGGGCACTCCCTCTGACAACGAACTTATTTACGACATCTACGGTCGCCGAGTTACAGAAGTCAAGAAGGGCAACATCTACATTAAGAACGGTAAGAAGTTCTTCGTTAAGTAATAAATCAATTAACAGTTTTGAATGATGAAAAAGACATATATTATTCCTGCTATTGAAGTTATCGAATTTGCTGCAGAAAACTTGATTGCAGCGTCGGTAAGAACAGGTAAAGGCACTGTAAGTGCTGCAGAAGCGCTCTCCAATAAGCGCCAGCCCGCAAGCAATTCGTGGGACTCACAAAACTGGGGCGAAGACGGTGAATAATCACTGAGCGTGATGTACATATATATTAAGGTGGTACTTCCCAATGGGGTACCACCTTTTTTGTTTATATTTCTTATTACTGCAGAAATCACTTGACTGGCAGGGACTGGTTTATAGTTTCTATAGTAGCTATAGTAGCCCCGTGTAATAGGGACTATTGTCATCTTACACCACTTTGCAAGAAAACAATATCAGTTATTCGGAAAATTAAGCCTCAAATTGGGCGCACAATGTTACTAATTGTTTTTCGTAAGTTACGCTTTGTTTTAGGGATTCAAATGTTGCTATTTTCTTTTCCCTCCCGAAACTGCTAAAATTACGTAAATCATGAAATTAAGTGTGAATCATTACTAACAATCCGTAAATTATGCCTAATTTTGCGAACGAGGGGGAGAATGGTTAAAGGTTAACCGTTATCCCTTCACCATTAACCGTTCACTGACAACAAACTATAAATCCCAATATCTAATAACTTATGAAATTAAGACAATTTCTATTACTCGCACTTGCCACTCCCGTTATGGTTGGGGCACAAGTGATGCAGGTAGATAGAACGAAGTGGGTGGATTATGAAGATAACTTCAATCCCGATTATTCGTTAATCTACTGGCAAGGTGACGAACCGATGCCCTCGTCTAAGCGTGTGCGCTCAGGCGGTGAGATGGGTTTGCAAGAAGTGCAGGACCGTACGGACCTCCCAACGCATATAAATGCTGCAGAGACGAAGTATTTTCCACCGGTGTTTAACCAGGTGAATGGTTCGTGTGGTGCAGCGTCGCGTATTTGCTACATGCTCACGCATGAGTTAAATGCTTATCGCGACCTTCCTGGTAATGTGGAAGAAAATCAGTTGCCCTCTCACTTCGTTTACAACCTTACTTACGGCAACTCGGGTAAGGATGAGTTCATTCAGTTTATCGGTGTGCCTTCGGCAAAGACGTATGGCGGCCGCACGAATTCTTCGGTGTATGGTTCGTATGACTGGGACGACCCCAACATTGGTTGGATGAACGGTTACGACAAGTGGTATGAAGCTATGTTTAACCGTGCTCACAAGCCCTCACACATTCCCTTCTCGCTCCAAACGGCAAAGGGCCGTAAGATTCTGAAGAGCTGGCTTTACGACCACCATGGCGACCCCGACTTTAAGGGACGTCCGGGTATCGTAGGTATCGGTGTGGCTTCGGCAAATGGTGATTCACATATTGAAAATACCGACGCCAATCGTGCTGCGGGTCTCGTGGGTAAGCGCTACCTCACACGATGGGGTGAGCAAGTTGACCACGCACTTACCATTGTGGGATATGACGACCGCGTAGAATTTGACCTCGATGGCGACGGCATTTTCGGCGAAGGCGACCTTGAAACGAACGACCCTTGGGGAAGACAACCTCTTGAAAAGGGAGCGTGGATTATCGTAAACTCTTGGGGTCCGTGGTGGGCAAACCAGGGTTTCATCTACTGCCCCTATGCGTGGAGTGTGCCCGCAGCCGTGAAGAACGGTACGACTTGGGAACCCAATGGTGGTTGGTGGACGCCCGAAGTTTACAGAATTAAGAAAGACTACCGCCCCTTGCGCACCATGAAAGTGGAAGTGGAATACACACACCGCTCTGAGTTGTGCTTCTATGCGGGTGTGTCAGCCGACTTAAACGCTACGGAGCCCTCAAAAGCCGTGCCCATGCACCACTTTATCTATGCCGGCGACGGAGCTAACGGTGCCACAAATCCCGCTCCCGAAGTGCCCATGCTCGGTAAGTGGACCGACGGATTCCATCACGAACCCATGGAATTTGGTTATGACATCACGGCACTCTCTGAGGGTATGGACCGCTCACGTCCTTTGAAGTACTTCTTCATTGTGGAACGTAAGCGCAACTCTAAGATTGGCTCGGGACGCCTGCACAATCTTTCTGTAATTGATTACGAAAACAACCTCGAGGGTATTGAAACACCCTTCAAACTTACGGAAGAAGAATGGACGATTGACGGACGTAAGGGCGACCGCATCGTTTACTCTACCATCGTTTACGGTTCTTCTTCATGCTTTGCCCCTGAAAACGTTGCCGTAAACGGCGACCAACTTACTTGGCAGGAACCCCTCCGTTCGGGCAAGAAGATTCAGGGCTATAATATATATTATAATGGCGTGAAGGTGGGTAACACCAATGCCTCAACGCTCACCTATGCCATCACTGAGGCAGGTGAATATCACGTAACGGCAGTTTACGACGACGCTGAATCATTTGCTTCAAACAAGGCGTATTATGCTGGCGCGACAGCAAGCAGTGCACTCCCCTCTGCCTTTATCAAGCAGGGCGGTTTCACAATCCCCAACGTCTTTGGCACAAACTATGAAAAGGCAACTATGGAGTTTTGGCTCCGTCCGCTTTCTTTGCTCAACTGGAACCAAACTGCTGGTAACTGGGGCACATGGATGATGCACGCCAACTCAGACGGTTCGTTCACAGCGGGATGGGACACCAACAATCGCGTAAATACAGGTTCTGGAGCCTTTAGCTTAGGCCAGTGGAAGCACATTTGTATCGTCGTTGACCGAGGTGCGCTCACCATTTACGTTAACGGTGCGAAAAAGGCTTCACTCAATTCTTCGGCTTACTCAGGTCTTGGCGGTTTTGGGGATTTGACTTTCACCGCAGGTTCAGGTAATAGTTATTTTGACGCAGAACTTGCAGAATTCCGCATTTGGAAGCGCGCGTTACCGGCTTCTGAAGTGAAGAAGATGTATCAAGTTTCTTTGCCTGACGCAGCCCTTACGAACGATCTCGTAACCTATTATCGCGGTGACATTATTGATATTGACGGCACGCCTCACTTGCGCGACTGCGTGGGAGGTAATCATGCGCCCATCTCAAAGACGAGCAAGAGTACCGCTGAAATCAAGCAGAACGAGGGTAAGAATACCAAGGTTAAGGTTTCTACCGCTGCGCCTACCGTAGAGATTAATGCTCCTTTGGGAGACATCTATGTGGGTACGCCTGTCACCTTCTCGGCAACGCCTGGTATCAGTGCGACTACGCTCACTTGGGACGTTCCTTCGGTAAATATGAGCAACGTAGCGATAAAGTCGCCCACGGTTTACTTCACTCAGGAAGGCACACATCAGGTTATTGCGAAGGTAACGAACTCACGAGGCGCCGTAGCTGCCGACACCTTGGAAGTGGAAGTGAAGAAGCCCGAAATCAGTGCGGCATTCTCACTCTCAACTGCCACTTGCGCCGTTGGCGAAAGCGTAACGTTCATCCCCGAAGCACCTGTATTTGGTTATGAATACGAATGGCTGGTTGACGTTTCGGACTACGAAAAGCAGACTATCAATTCTATGGTGGGCGCTGCTACTTATAATTTCGCAGGTGTCTTTGCCGTACAGCTCAATGTGAAGTTGAACAACACGGTATTGGCAAGCGAAACGAAGTATGTGGAAGTGAAGAACGTGGCACCCACTGCTGCTTTCGAGGTTACGCCTAACATTGTTCTCGTAGGCGAAAAGGTGAACTTCTATGACAAATCTTTGTCAATGCCCACGTCATGGAATTGGGTAATCAGCAATGATTATTTGATGCACATCATTGAAGGTCGCAATCCTGAGTATACGTTCAACGCTCCTGGTAAATATAATGTCAGCCTTACGGCAACTAATGCCCTCGGTAGCAGTACTGCATCTAAGAACAACGCAGTGATTGTTTGCAATGGCGATTCTAAGAGCGGCTTGAACTTTAACACGGCTTCGGCAAGCGTAACAATGACGAAGGCACCCTTCACGAATGGTAATTTCACTATTGAATGGTGGATGTCTCCCTCATCTATTGAAATCGGAGGCTGTCTTGGTTTCGGCCATTACGGAGGTACGATTGGCGGTTACGTAACTGATAACGGCGCGCTCGCTTTTGACATTGTTGGAGTGACACACCTTTCTGACAACAACTTTGTTATCGAGCAGGAATGGCATCACTATGCCGTAAGTTTCGATGGTACGACAGTTTCATTCTATCGTGACGGTGTGAAGATGAAGGAAGTTGCCAACGGTGCGCCTTCTGAATACAACCTCACGAAGTTTGTCATCTCGCGTTACGATTATCCTTGGAACGGTAGCGTAGATGAGTTCCGCGTATGGGGTTCTTGTCTCAACCAAGACCAACTCCAGAACGTCTGCAACCGCAGCCTTGCCAACGATGCTGCTTTGGCAGAAGTGGAAGACTGGAACTTGCTCGCTTACTACAACTTTGACCAAGGCACAGGCACTTACATCACTGACCACTCAGGTAATGGCAACTCTGGTATCCGTGAAGGTTTCGGTCCTGACGGAGACGCTTGGGGCGCTTCGAAGGGTGTGTGGAGCCTCTCGGTAGGTCAGGATTTGAATGCGGAAACTAACGTGACTGCAAACTATTTGAAGAACTACCACGAAGCATTTGCTGGTGACCCCAACCGTAAGGTGAACGGCGATAACCCACGTTTCTACAAGATTAACGACTGGACGCTTGAGAATAATCCTCGCCGTTACTACGGAGGTGTATATATCACTACCGGAGCCCATGTTGATGCTGAGAAAAACCAAGCTATGACCATCACTACGGGATGGGACCGCTTCGACAAGACACTTAAGGACCACAAGATTTATCAGACCGTAAAACTTCCCGCAGGTTATTACCGCTTCCGCACGAAGTATGGCACTTACGAAGACCAGTGTGAAGGCTGTTACGTAGTTGTTGCCAAGGCAGGCGAATTCCCCGTTACGGAAGAGTTAGGCAAGGCCATCGGCGCTACGGCTATGAAGCCCAAGACCTCAGTGTTGTACAACGAAGTGCGCTTCACGCTCAAGGAAGAAACAGAAGTTGACCTCGGTTTGTTGATAAATATGAGCGGAGACAAATGTTTGACTATCGCAGCCTTTGAATTGCTCTACACGAAGGCAAGTTTCGAAGACGCTCCCTATTCTTACACGTTGACTATCCCATCTAACGGTTTCACAACGCTTTGCTTGCCCGAGGCAACGGAAATGCCTGAAGGCGTAGCGGCTTACATTGCAACGAAGGCGGATAACGAGGCACAGCGCTTGCATCTCTCACGCGTTGAGGGCACAGTGCTTCCCGCAGAAGTGGGCGTTGTGATTTACGCTCCCGAAGTTGCTGGTAAGTCAGTTATTTTCCGCAAGGCAACAGAGGCAGCTACCGACGCTTGTGAGAGCAACATCCTCTACGGAACGCTCAGCGAAGAAGAATACACCGGTAATGAAGCGTGCTACAGCTTAAGCGACAAGAACGGCAAGGCAGGTTTCTATCCCTACATGCCCACAACGCTTCTCGCTAACCGTGCTTATTACTTCGGTGAAGACCTTAGTGGTTATAACCTCATTCTTACCGACACTGGTTTGGACACAAGCATCGACGGTATCACTACTGGCACAGGCACGGGCACAATCTACGACCTCAGTGGCCGTCGTGTGAACAATCCTGCGAAGGGTGTTTACATCATGAACGGACAGAAGGTGGTGCGTTAAGCATTCCTTCCCGAGAATAAACATTAAAACTTTTTTGCCGCCCGGTAAAATCCGTTTTACCGGGCGGTTATTTTTTTCTTTATAAATTAGACCCCCTCAAAAAAACTACTTGTTATGCTTTTTGAACCACAAGATCCTTTCAATGATGAACAACCCAAGGGTCCCGTAGAAATGTCAGGGTGTTTGAAAGCGATGTACACCGTCTTTGTCATCTTACTTGCTTTAGGGGTTGTCATATTGGTATGTCAGCATTATTATGAGAAGTTCAACAGATTCATAGAAATCTTTTCCTAACAAACTACCTGTAGTAATATCATAAAAGTCGCTTACTTGTAAATCTGTTTTTACTCGCGAAAAGAATCTATCTACGAGAAGAATAAAAAAGAAAAGTTTCGTTCTTGCTTCTTTTTTGGAGACTAATAACATTAGGAGACATTCCCACCCTTGGGAGTGTCTCCTAATATTTTTCCACACAGGGCATAAACCACAGAATGTCAACCACTTCTTACAGCATCAAAACGAAATCTCTTTTAGGAAAAACAATTAGTAACTTTGTGCTCCCTATAAGTGACTTTATTTCTCCAAAAAGTAACTTTGTTTTCACCCATTAAGAACGACACGAAAAGAGAACGGATTTCGAGGCATCAAAGCAAGGCAACGGGAGGAGAAATCCACACATTAAATGCAGCGCCGACCTTAAATATTCCGCTTTTCCCTTTGTCGCCTCCCCGCGCTTTGTTACCTTTGCAGAAGATAGTTAAACCATAAAATTATAATCTTAGAATTATGAGCCAACTCGAAAAAATCTTTGCTGAAAAGCTCCTCAATGTTAAGGCAATTAAGTTGCAACCCGAACAGCCCTTCACTTGGGCAAGCGGATGGCTTTCTCCCTTCTATTGCGATAACCGCAAGACGTTGTCATTCCCCGCATTGCGCAACTTCGTAAAGATTGAACTCGCACGCATCATCGCTGAAGAATTCCCCGAAGCCGATGCCGTTGCAGGTGTTGCTACAGGCGCCATCGCACAAGGTGCTCTCGTTGCTGAAGAACTCGCTCTCCCCTTCTGCTACGTACGTGCAAAGGCCAAGGATCACGGAATGGGCAACCTTATTGAAGGTGAACTTCCTGAAGGTTCTAAGGTAATCGTAATTGAAGACCTTATCTCAACTGGCGGTAGCTCACTCAAGGCTGTTGAAGCGCTTCGTGCTGCTGGTTATAACGTAATCGGTATGGTAGCAAGTTACACTTATGGCTTCCCCGTTGCCGAAAAGGCATTCGCAGATGCCAACGTGCGCCTCGTAACGCTCACAAACTACGAAGCAGTGGTTGAAGTGGCAAAAGAAACTGGCTACATCAAGGCAGAACATGTGCCTATGCTCGCCGAATGGCGCGCTAATCCCAGCGAATGGAAGAAGTAAAATAACGAGAAGCCTCCTTGTGGAGGCTTCTTCAAGTTATGAGTGTAAGGTTGTAGGTTATAAGGTCGCTTCGCTTTAAGGTTATAAGAACCATGCGACCTGGACGACAACCTAAGAACCTCATAACCTCAAAACCTCATAACCTCAAAAACCTTTCACATGACTAAATACGAAAGCGAAGTTCGCATCATCAACAACAATATCAATCTCGCCTACGAACGTCTCTCTGACCTCCGCAACTTTGAGGCTATCAAGCAGGCGATGAACAATCCCGAAATTCAAGAAAAGGTAAAGGAAGCTGCCGGTAAGGATGCCGACAAACTCGATAAGCTTCAGGAGCAAATCAAAGACATTACCTTTACAGAAGACACCGTTTCCTTTGGCACACAAATGGGACAAGTAACCCTTCAAATCGTAGAGCGTGACGCGCCTAAGTTAATCAAATTTGAGGGTGTCGGAACGCCCATCGCTATGAACCTTTGGATTCAACTTCTTCCCGTAGCTGATTACGAATGTAAGTTGAAGGTGACGCTCGGAGCGGAACTCAATTTCTTCATCAAGCAGATGGTGGGCAAGTATCTCCAACAAGGCGCTGAAGGCATTGCTAACATGCTCAGCGTAGTGGCTTCTGCACGCTAACAGGTCGTACCTTTTTATGACAGAAGAACATAAGAACAAATTATCATGCTTATGCCCTTTTGTTCTTATGTCTAAAACATAAACGGAAGTACGTAAGAGCAAATTTTAAAACTTGTCTCCTTTTGTTCTTCTGTCTAACACAAAAACGCAAGACGCATGTATTACGAAGGACTCCTCATTGGCATCGCCGCCTTTCTCTGCATCGGCCTTTTCCACCCCATTGTTATCAAGACGGAATACTATTTCGGCACCCGCCCTTGGTGGATTTTCCTCCTCGTAGGCATTGGGTGTGCCGTAGGTGCGTTATTTATTGAAAACACACTGATAAGCAGCATCGTCGGTGTCTTTGGTTTCTCCTCACTTTGGAGCATCAAGGAACTCTTTGAGCAAAAAGAACGCGTACGCAAGGGATGGTTTCCCCGAAATCCGAAGCGAAAATAAAATAATAACTGACGCTTCTCCCCGAATGGCGCTCTCCCCCTGTTTATAGGGGGGGGGGGGGCGGGGGGGGGGGGGGGGGTGTTGCATTTGGCTCCCACCCTCCGCCTTCCAAACATATCTCTTTTTAATCCTTTTGAGAAACACCCCCTCACCACCTAAGGTGGTCCCCTCCCCCTATAAACAGGGGGAGAGCGCCATCCGGAATTCTTTTTCCTCTTAACCTTTCTCCTCCATGCTTTCCTCCTATCAACACCTCACCTCCCACTACCCCAACCACACGCCACGCCCAGTAATTGGCATTAGTGGAAACTTTGGTGAAAAAGGGTTAGAACTCGCCGAAGGTTATTACCGCAGCGTGATTGCTGCGGGAGGTATTGCCGTGGCGCTTCCTCCCATCGAGGACCCTGAGCAAATCTTGGGGCAGTTGGAGAGTGTGGACGGCATACTTTTCTCGGGTGGCGGCGACATCAACCCACTCTTATTGGGCGAAGAACCTCTTCCGCAACTCGGTGGGGTAAACCCCGCGCGTGACAATCATGAGTTACTGCTGGCTCGCTTAGCTTACGACCGCGGCATTCCTATGTTTGGCATTTGTCGCGGACTTCAAGTCATCGTTGCAGCACTTGGAGGCACACTTCATCAAGACATCAAGACGTGTATTCCTGATAGAAATCTGCTTAAGCATTCGCAACAAATGCCAAGGTTTGTTTCGTCGCACACGATTACCGCTTTAGACGACAGCATCATTGGCAAAGTGCTCGGCACAAGAGTTGCCGTCAATTCTTTTCATCACCAAGCCGTGGCCACTCCAGGTCCATTGCTTCGCGTGACTGCTACAGCGCCCGATGGGGTAATTGAAGGCGTAGAAAGTACGGACTTTAAGAGCGTCATGGGAGTCCAATGGCATCCTGAGTGCTACATTCTGAATCGTGACACTTGCATGCTCCCCCTCTTCCGCCACTTCGTTGGCGAAGCTGAAGGTTTCCGCAAGGCAAAGTCACTCCACCAGCGCATCCTTACGATAGACTCCCACTGCGACACGGCAATGCAGTTTGACAAAGACGTGAACTTTCAGCGCCGTGACCCACAATTGCTCGTGGATGCCCATAAGATGACCGAGGGGAAGTTAGATGCAGCATGTATGGTGGCTTATTTGGAGCAACAAGGCAGAAATGCCGAAGACCTTCAGGCAGCTACGGAGAAGGCTGTTACGATTATCAACCGCCTCAAGACAATGGTGGGCGAAACTCAGGGATTCAGCATTGCCTTAACCCGAGAAGACCTCTTGCGCAACAAGTTTGAGGGCAAGAAATCGGTGGTTTTAGGCATCGAAAACGGTTATGCATTGGGCAAGGACTTGGATAACATCAAGCGTTTCTGGGATATGGGGGTGCGTTACTTGACCTTGTGTCACAATGGGGATAACGACCTCTGCGATTCCGCACGTAAGAGCAACAATGAGCATGGCGGACTTAGCGAACTGGGACGCGCGGCGGTGGAAGAGTTAAACCGTGTGGGCATGCTTATTGACTTGAGTCACGCAGCGGAATCTACATTTTATGAAGTCTTGGAGCGTAGCAAGCGTCCCGTAGCCTGCACGCATTCTTCGGCACGTGCGCTCTGCAATCACCCTCGCAATCTTACCGATGACCAACTCCGCGCCCTCGCAAAGCAAGGCGGCGTTGCGCAAGCTACATTCTATCCCGGTTTCCTCCGAGAAACGGAGGGCGCAACCGTAGATGATGCCGTGCGTCATATACTCCACATGATTCAAGTGGCAGGCATTGACCACGTAGGTATAGGTAGTGATTTCGATGGGGATGGTGGTGTCCCCGGATTGGCTTCTGCTGCCGACATGATTCATCTTACGCGTCGCCTTCAGGCAGAGGGTCTTACGGATGAGGACCTCCGCAAAATCTGGGGCGCTAACTTCCTGCGCGTATTGTTTTAGAAATTGCCTAGGGCTTCTAGAAACTCTAGGACCTTCGATTTATATTATCTCACATGAAATACCTCCCTCTCTTCCTCTTCCCCCTCTTATGTGCATGTGGCGGAGGAACTACAAAAACAGAATCTGCCCCTGCTGAAAATAAAACGGAGCAGGTGGCAACGGTGAGTTTCAGCGCCGACTCTGCATATCAGTTCATCGTGGACCAATGTAACTTCGGTCCGCGCATTCCTAACTCAGCCGCCCACGATGCTTGTGGAGACTATCTCGTAAAGAAGTTTGCGGACTATGGGTTAGAAGTGACGGAACAAAAGGCGGACCTTACGGCGTGGGACGGAGAAGTGCTGAAGGCACGCAATATCATCGCCTCTTACAACCCTCAAGCCACAAAGCGCGTCATGCTTTGCGCACACTGGGACTGCCGTCCATGGGCGGACAACGACCTTGACCGAAACAATCATCGCCTTCCCGTCATGGGGGCGAATGACGGTGCGAGTGGCGTGGCAGTCATGCTGGAATTGGCACGCCAATGTAGCGCCATCAATTCTCAGATTGGCATCGACTTCATTTGTTTCGACATGGAGGATTACGGAGTGCCCTACTGGGAAAGCCAACGTGCGCCCCACGATAGTTCTGACTGGTGTCTGGGTTCAAGATATTGGGCAAAGCATCCGCATGTAGAAAACTACAAAGCGGAATTTGGCATCCTCTTAGATATGGTGGGTGGCAAGGATGCACAATTCTGCTACGAAGGTTACTCCTTGCGCTATGCCCGAAACATAGTTGCTCGCGTGTGGAGCACAGCCGACCGCTTGGGATATAAAAACTATTTTGCTCAAAAGGATGGCAGTTGGGCGACTGACGACCATATTCCCGTCAATGAGGCACGCGCCATTCCCTGCATCGACATTATTCCCTACGTAGAGAGTCATGACGGCAGTTTTGGCGCCACATGGCACACCATAAACGACACTCCTAAAAACATTTCAAAGGATGTGCTCAAGGCAGTTGGGCAAACGATGGTTCAAGTGCTTGCAGAGGTATAACCTAAAAGTTTCATAACCTCAAACCCACCTCGGAACCTCAGAACTTCAGAATCTCATAACCTCAACCCCACCTCAAAACCTTATAACCTCAACCCTCAAAACCTCACTCATGACTATTAACGAACTTCAAGACGAAGTCATCGAAGAATTTGTAGAACTGGAAGACTGGATGGACCGTTACCAGTTGCTCATAGACCTTGGAGAAGACCAAGAAGCATTACCCGAAGAACACAAAACAACCGACAACCTCATCGATGGATGCCAAAGTCGCGTGTGGTTGGTTTGTGAAAATCAAAATGGATTGCTCCACTTCTCCGCTGAAAGTGATGCCCTCATCGTGAAGGGTATTGTGAGCCTCCTGCTCCGAGTTGTAAACAATCATACGGCACAAGAAATCCTGGATGCCGACCTCTATTTCATCCGCGAAATAGGCCTTACGGAACATCTCTCCCCCACTCGCTCCAACGGACTACTAGCTATGGTGAAGCAAATAAAGATGTATGCCCTCGCAATGCAAGCAAAGGGATAACTCCTGGAAACTCTTACGGCTGAAAAAGTTTTAAAAGCACCTCTGTATCAGTTGGTAAAAACGCCAGCACTTGGTGGCGAAACAAAGTCTTTTTTAGGAAAAACAAAGAGTAATATTATTTAAATTTAAAGTAATATCGTTTACACAAAAAGTATTTTTGTTTCCTCCAATTAAGATTCTCGCCTAAAACTTCCCGTTTTGCTACCAAAAATGTCTATTTTCTGCACACAAAACCCCGATTTGTGCAGTGCAAAGTGTGATTTTCTGAAAAATCTTTTGCTAATTGAATAAATAGGTTTACTTTTGCATATCGAAAACTCAAAAGTTTATAACATTATTAACTTAATAACAACTAACGACTATGTCTGAAATTTCAGAAAAAGTAAAGGCAATCATCGTTGAAAAGCTCAGCGTTGACGAAGCAGATGTAAAGAACGAAGCAAGCTTCGCAGGTGACCTCGGTGCAGATTCACTCGACACTGTAGAACTCATCATGGAACTCGAAAAGGAATTCAAGGTTACAATTCCTGATTCTGACGCAGAAAAGATTTCTACTGTAGGTGATGCTATTGCATACATCGAAGAACACGTAGCTTAATTCTTCGTCTCAACAACGATCATCTTTTAAAGTTGACCGCTGACAAGGTTTAACGTATAACGTTTAAGTAGTGCAGCGTCAAGCTGTGTCTATGCTACAACGTTAAACGTTAAACCTTTTTCTGTTTCTCAACCCTGAGTGACAGAATCTACATCCGGAGCGTAAGCATCTCCGATGAGAACAACACAGGCGGTTCACCTTCCAACAAATCATTATTCCTCATTTACTCATAAATAGGACAGTGCAGCCGAAACGCGCGTCGTTTGGCAAGCAAGCCTAATAAGACACCCTCTTATTTAAATAAGACGCCCTCTTATTAGGCCTGTTATTGTGCGTAGTGCCTACACATTAATATAGGAAAATAACTATGGAACTGAAAAGAGTTGTAGTAACTGGTCTTGGTGCCCTCACACCCCTTGGTAATAACGTAGAAGAAACCTGGGAAGCCCTCAAGAGTGGCAAGAGCGGCGCTGGCCCCATCACTCACTTCGACGCATCTGCCTTTAAAACGCAATTTGCTTGCGAAGTAAAGAACTTTAAAGCTACTGATTTCATCGATCGTAAGGAAGCACGCAAGATGGACCTCTATGAACAATATGCAATTGTAGCAGCAATGGAGGCTATGAAAGATGCAAACTTCGACATGGAAAAGTTAGACCGCAACAAGGCAGGCGTAGTGCTCGGCGTTGGTATTGGCGGTATGAACGCTTTCGAAGAAGAATGCTCAAATTGGGCTATTAACGGCAAGGAAATGGGACCCAAGTTCAGCCCCTTCCTTATCCCCAAGATGATTGCGGATATTGCTTCTGGTCAAATCTCAATCATGTATGGTCTTCACGGACCTAACTACACCACAACCTCAGCTTGTGCTTCTTCAACGAATGCCATTGCTGACGCATTTAACCTTATCCGTCTCGGAAAGGCAAATGTTATGGTTACAGGCGGTTCTGAAGGCGCGATTTGTCCTTGTGGCGTAGGCGGTTTCAATGCTATGCACGCACTTTCTACTCGCAACGACAGCCCTGAAACAGCAAGTCGCCCCTTCTCGGCATCTCGTGACGGTTTCATCATGGGTGAAGGCGCGGGTATCCTTATCCTTGAAGAATTAGAGCATGCTAAGGCTCGCGGTGCGAAGATTTATTGCGAATTGGCGGGTTGCGGTATGTCGGCAGACGCTCACCACATCACGGCTTCGCATCCTGAGGGTCTCGGAGCGTGTCTTGTGATGCAGAATGCCCTTGAAGATGCAGAAATGAAGCCCGAAGAAATTGACTATATCAATGTTCACGGCACATCAACCCCCGTTGGTGACGTTTCTGAAGTAAAGGCTATCCTCAAACTCTTTGGTGAACACGCTTATAAGTTGAACATCAGTTCTACAAAGTCAATGACGGGCCACCTTCTCGGTGCTGCCGGCGCAGTAGAAGCCATTGCGAGCTGTCTTGCAGTGAAGAACGACATCATTCCTCCCACTATCAACCACGAAGAGGGCGACAATGATGAAAACATTGACTATAACCTTAACTTCACCTTCAACAAGGCGCAAGAACGTACCGTACGTGCAGCCCTCAGCAACACCTTCGGCTTCGGAGGTCACAATGCGTGCTGCATCATGAAGAAGTATAACGCATAATTAAAGGTTAACAACTTAGAGGGAGGGGTTAGGAAAAGTTTGAACGTCACATCCGTGGCCGAATAACTTATCCTAACTCCTCTACTCCTATAGTTTGTCGTGGTGGGCAAGAAACAGGCAAAACAGTTTGGTCAAATTCGGAAAATAGTTTGGTCAAACTAGGAAAACTATTTGACCAAATAAGAAAAACAGTTTGACCAAATAAAAAGGACGGTTCGCATCATAGGTCGCACTGTTCAAATAACAATCAAGACTGTTCGCCTCAAGACTATAGTTCCTATAGTTACGATAGTCCCTGCCCCCCTGTTTCCCGCAACCTATCCCCACCCACTTAACCACAATTGAGAATAGCAATAACAAGATAATGTTACGCAGATTTTTTGATAGGCTGAGATTGCCCTTCCGTAAGGATCGCGAACTGCGCAGTGCGCTCTACCGCATTCTCGGTTTCTATCCTCAGAATATAGAATACTATAAAATTGCTTTTGCCCACAAATCGCAGGCCTTTCGTGACAAAAACGGCAAACCGCTGAACAATGAGCGCCTGGAGTTTCTCGGCGATGCGGTGTTGGAGTCCGTAATTAGCGACATCCTGTTCCACCATTTCGAAAAACGTCACGAAGGATTCCTCACGGCTACTCGCTCAAAAATCGTGCAGCGTGAGTCGCTCAACCGCTTGGCAAAGGAAATGGGCATTGACAAACTCATTCAGACCGCCACTCGTAACACCTCGCCCCACTCTCACTTAGGCGGGAATGCCTTTGAGGCACTCATGGGCGCCATTTACTTGGACAAGGGTTACAAGACGTGTCAGAAGTTTGTGCAGAAGCAAATCCTTGGTCGCTTAATGGACCTTGACGGTGTGGCAAATAAAGAGGTGAACTTCAAGAGCAAACTCCTGGAGTGGTGTCAGAAGAACAAGTTGAAGCAAGACTTCATCATGCGCCTCGAAGAGAATGGCAAGCAGCAGGAACCCTTATTCCATTGCACCGTAGTAATTGAAAGCCTGGAATTTGGTTATGGTAAGGGCCACTCTAAGAAGGAAGCGCAACAACAAGCCGCACGCGAGACGCTCACCATGCTTCGCCGCGACGAGAATGTGGTAGATAGCGTGTTCCGTTCGAAAGAAAAGCGCACGGCTATGGAAGCTAATGAGATGGCTGTGTTGCCCAAGATTGACGAAATCGAAGACGACCTCCTCCGTGAGCAACAACAGACGAAGCGTCCCCAACCTGCCGAACCCCGAAAGGCAGAGCGCAAGGAGCCGGAAGCGAAGTCGCAAGCGCCTGTAACACCCAAGGAAAAGGTTGATAAACAGCCGAAGAAGGAAGCGCCTAAGGCGGAACAGTCCAAGGAACAGAAACCGCAGCAGAAGTCTGTTAGCGAGGGCGGTAAGACACAGCAGGAAAAGCCTGCTTCTGAACCCGTAGCGACAGAAGCGCCCACGGCGAAGAAGGTGCAACCTGCGGAGAATAAACCCACTCCCGCCCCCACTGAAGCGCCTAAGAAGGAAAAGAAGGAGGCAAAACCTGCTCCCTTAAACGTGGCAACGCTTGCCGAAGCGGCAATTGCTGAAGCGGAAACGAAGGAGGTTCACTTGCCTTCGTTGGTTGAAACTCACGGCACGGCAGTGGTGCCCACTGAAGCCCCTCGCAAGCGTGAAATTGTGCCTGCTGAGGACTATAAAGTGAAACAACAGGAACAGAAGGCGAGACCTAAGAAGGCGGAAAAGAAACCTTCGGAAGCGGCTGTCACAAACGCTCCAACCGAACCCGTTCTCACTGCTGAGGATAAGGTTGTTGATACCCCCGAAGTGGCACCTGCAAATCCTGAAAAGGCGGTGGCAACTCCCGAACCTACTGTTGAAGCAACGCAAGCAACGGTTGAAGTTCTCGAACCCTCGATTCCCCTTCCCGAAGTGGCAGATGTTGCTCCTGAAGTGACTGATATGACTCCCCAACCTACTGAGGCGACGGAGGAAGTGCCTACAACAGTGGCAGAAGCACCTCAAGAGAAGGCGCCTAAGAAGGAAAAGCGCCCCCGTCATAAGGTGACGCGCATTGCAGACTATACCAAGACGGAGGTGAAGACGGAAGAAGAGGTGGAAGCGGAACGTCAGCGCCAGCAAGAGGAACGCGAGGAGAAGCGCCGTAATAAGCGTATCCAGCGTGAGGCAAACCGCGCCAAGGGTGAGTTGGAAAGACTTTCACAACCCAAAGAAGCACCCGCCGAAAACGACATCTTGGCGGAGGTAACCTTAGAGGAAGTTGACAATGGTGAGAAGAATGACCAACAGGAGAAATCCACCGCTGCGCTTTCTAATTCTGCGAAGCGCCGTTTGCGCCGTAAGCGTGCGGCAGAGCGTGCTAAGCAGGAGCAAGAAGCAATCGCTCCAGCGCCTGTGGAACCTCAGGCCGAACAATCCTCTGAAACCACTCCCCCCAACACTGTTGCGCGCAAGAAGCATCAAAAGGGCAACAGCCGTAAGCGTCGTCGCCAACAGGCGGTGAATAACAACGAAGCGCAAGCGCCTCATGCGCCTGCAGAGGCCTAACATCGGGCTACACATAAGAACGAAGCGGAGCAAGCATCTTCACCCATGCCTGCTCCGCTTTCTTTTTGCACAAACCCTACTTTTGTTTGTTGTTTTGACATAACTGATTTATTTAGACAGAAGCATAATGTGTTTAGACATAAGAACTTTTGGTTTAGACATAAGAACAAAAGAACAGAAGGACTCCCACTTGACCAGTAGGGGCGTACGGTCCGTACGTCCTCATACTGATTGTCTTGACAAAGGAACAGAAATAAGGTTTTTGACATAAGAACAAAAGAACACAAGGCTAAACTTATGTACTTATGTTCTTATGTCTAAACACATTATGCTTATGTCAAAACCAAAAGTTCTTTTGTCTAAACCCACAAAAACAGTCTGTCTAAAAACAATGTGGGAGATAACAAAAACAATAAGTAACATAATCGGACTTATATGACTTATAATTCTGATTATGTTACTTATTGTTTTCCTAATTTCTATATGTTTTTGAACGTATAGAGACATTCCAAAAGCAGAGTGCCTTATTGTTCTCTGTATTCAGGAGTTACAACCCAAGTTTTGCTGAAATTTCCAGCATACGGTCGATTGATTTCACCGCCGCAGTAGCTACGTCGGCAGGGACTTCAATTGTGGGCGCCAAGTGTTGGAGTGAGTTATACACCTTTCTGAGCGTAATCATGCGCATATACTGACACTCGTTACAAGGCGAGGTTCCCTCTTCAGGAGGTAAGGGAATGAACGTCTTCTGAGGACTACGCTTCTGCATTTCATAGAGAATGCCGCTCTCAGTTACGACAATAAACTCCGTAGCTGTGCTTTGCGCTGAATAGTTCAGCAAAGCGGCAGTAGAACCTACCTCATCGGCCAGTTTAACTACAGCACCCTTACACTCAGGATGCACCAAAACCTTCGCCTCGGGGTGTTGCTTCTTCAGTTCAATGAGTTTTTCCACCGAGAAACGCTCATGCACGTGACAAGCTCCGTCCCAAAGGAGCATCTGTCTGCCCGTGATGCTATTCAAATACGCTCCGAGGTTGCGGTCAGGACCAAAGATGAGTTTCTGTTCCTTGGGGAAACTATCCACAATCTGCTTGGCGTTGCTGGAAGTCACCACCACATCGGTAACAGCCTTTGTCGCAGCCGTAGTGTTGACATAGGAAATAACCTTATGGTCAGGATGCGCCTTCACAAAGTCAGCAAACTTATCCGCTGGGCAACTTTCTGCCAACGAACAGGTAGCGTTTAAATCAGGTACGATAACCGTCTTGCCAGGACACAAAATCTTGGCGGTTTCTCCCATGAAGTGCACACCACACATCACTATCACATCGGCATCAGTAGTTGCAGCCTTCTGCGCTAAGGCAAGACTGTCACCAACAAAGTCTGCGATTTCCTGAATGTCGGCTTCCGTGTAGTAATGTGCCATAATAACGGCATTTTTCTCACTACAGAGGCGGCGAATTTCTGCCTTAACATCAATTCCAGCAGGGAGAGGGGTGTCTATGCAACCCTTATTTTTCCAATCGTTAGTCATAAGTATCATTAGGTTTTTAGTAAAAAACTCCGAATGGAGCTCTCCCCCTGTTTATAGGGGGAGGGGACCGCCTAAGGCGGTGAGGGGGTGCAGGATAACGCTATGTCTAAAAACAATGCGCCATCTGGGTTCTGTGATGCTACTGCTTATTACAATTTTCTATCCACCACAAAAGCAATATACTGCTTTAGCGCCTCGCGAACCTCCTCATTCTTGAATTCAGCAAGCACTTGGAGGGCCTCATCACAGAGTGCCTCCATCTTTTCTTCAGCATATTCAATACCACCATGCTGTTTGGTAAATTCAATTACCTCTTCAATCTCCGCATCCGTAGCCGTCAACTGCTTCACACGCTTCACGAGTTCCGACATACGCTCCGAGGGGTGATTGTTTATCGCATAGATGGCGGGAAGTGTGAATTTGCCTTCACGAAGGTCGTTACCCGTGGGTTTACCTATATCTGCCTTGTAATAATCAAAGATATCGTCGCGAATCTGGAAGCAAACGCCAATAATTTCTCCCAAACGATGGGCCAACTTCACTTGTTGCGCATCGGCTCCTGCCGTAAGAGCCCCGAGTTGTGCACATGCCGAGAAGAGCGCTGCTGTCTTGAGCTTCACCACATGGTAATAAGCCGACTCTTGAAGGGTTTCTTTCTGGATGTTGTTTAACTGATAAATCTCGCCTTCAGAGAGCGTTCCTCCCAAGCGTGAGATGATGTTTACGCCATCAAGCTTGTTGGTCTGTGCTGCTTTAGCAAGACTGAGCGAGAGTAACAAGTCGCCGAGCAACACGGCAACAGTGCCTCCAAAGAGACTGTTCAACGATGCTTGCCCTCTTCTTTCCTTTGATTCGTCAATAACATCGTCATGAATCAGACTTGCCGTGTGGAGCAATTCCAATGAAATGGCTGCATTGAGCGTCTCTTTCGTCACGCCTCCCATTGCTTTCGCAACTAAGAGCGTCAAGATGGGGCGCATCATTTTCCCACTTTGTCCTTTGATATAGGAAAACGCCTGAGACACAAAGTCATCGTCATGCGTCAGAGTTTCATCGAAGAGTTGTTTATAGTCTGCCAACTCTGCTTCTATGGGTTTGCGAATTAAGTTAAGCACGGGAGAGAAAATTTGAGAAAGGAGAAAGGGAAAAGGAGAAAGGAGAAAGACCGTCCGGTCTATTTTTCACATTTACTTATACTTCCAACATCAAGTGAAGTATTTAAAAGGTGAAATACAGCGTAGGAATACTGCGCCTGTCTATTTCTCCTTTCTCCTTTATTATTTTTAATTTTTCTTATACGCCTTCAAACCGCCCTGCAAGTAATCTACGAAGCGGTCAACGTCTTCGTCGAACGAGTAAGAGTGAGAAAGCGGATTGCCTTCGTTATCAAGGGGCACGTAGAAGGGTTGTGCGTTGGCACCAAACTTAGAGCGTTGGAGGTAACTCCATTTGTCGCCGATGGTGCGGAGAGTTGTGGTCTTGCCATTCTCAACTACTTCCATCTTTTCGGGAAGAGGCGTCTTTTCATCAACATAGAGCGAGATGAGCACGTATTTTTCGTTGAGAAGGTCGCGAACCTTTTGGTCGTGCCATACGGCGAGTTCCATCTTACGGCAATTTACGCAACCGTGACCGGTGAAATCAAGCAACACGGGTTTACCTGTGCGCTTCGCATATTCCATACCCGCTTCATAATCCTTAAATTCAGCCTCTACATGTACTTCATGGAGGTTAAAGTCTTGCGTAGAAATGGGAGGAGAGAACGCACTCACCGCCTTCAAAGGTGCACCCCAAAGACCAGGAACCATATACACGGCAAAGGCCAACGAACAGAGCGCCAAGAAGAACGCAGGAACGCTCGTCTGCTTCTCATCTTCATCGTCGTGAGGGAACTTGATGCCACCCAAGAGGTAAACGCCGAGAAGTGCAAAAATACAAATCCAAAGGGCAAGGAATGTTTCGCGGTCTAAGATTCCCCAACCGTAAGCCAAGTCGGCAACCGAGAGGAACTTCAAGGCAAATGCCAATTCCAAGAAACCGAGTGTTACCTTTACTTTGTTCATCCATCCACCGCTCTTGGGAGCCTTCTTCAACATGGTGGGGAAGAGGGCAAAGAGGGTGAAGGGGAGTGCCAACGCTAAGGCAAAACCGAGCATACCTACGGCAGGTGCGAGAATCGAACCGCCACTTGTGCTCACCTCAACGAGAAGGAAGCCGATAATAGGACCAGTGCAAGAGAAACTAACGAGAGAGAGCGTGAACGCCATGAGGAAGATGGAGAGCACACCCGTAGTCTTTTCTGCCTTACCGTCAACCGCTGCACCCCAAGAGGAAGGAAGGGTGATTTCAAAGCCACCGAAGAAACTTGCAGCGAAAACTACCAACATCAGGAAGAAGAAGATGTTGAACAAGGCGTTAGTTGAAAGGTCATTCAAGGCACTTGCGCCAAACAAACCGGTAATAATCAATCCGAGAGAGAGGTAGATGACGATGATAGATACACCATAGGTGATGGCATCGCGAATTGCTTTCTTGCGATCGCCACTGCGCTTCAAGAAAAAGCTTACCGTCATCGGGATAATGGGCCATACGCAAGGCGTAACGAGAGCTATGAAGCCGCCGACGAGACCTAAGAGGAAGATAGCGAGAAGGCTTTGTGACGCCATGTCAGATTGTCCGCCGTCTAACACTTGGAGTTGGTCAATAACGGGAGCCCACCAGTCGCTTACGGCATTCTTTTCCGCCGTTGCTTCAGTTGCGGGAACTTCTGCTACTGCTGAATCTGCCACAGGCTGAGCGGGCACCAACTTCATGGCATCCACTACCACGGGAGCCTTTTCCGCTGACTTCTTTTCCGCCACAGGAGTTTCCTTAACTGCCGTAGCCGCCTTCGGACCATCCGCACCCTTCAAATCAAATTCCACAGATGTGGGGGGAAGACAGTTTTGGTCGTTACAAGCAGAATACGTGAGATAACCCTTAACCGCATAATTTTCAGCGGTTAACTTAATGCGCTGCGTAAACGTACACTTGTTTTCAAAGAACGTAATGTCCATCTCAAACATAGGGTCATACTGCGTCTTCGCACCCGCACCGGGTTTCAAGTTACCTACCAATTCAGCACCCTCAATCTTGTCCAAACCAAACTCTGCGGGATTAGGACCGTCCTCAGGGAGATTCGTAGAATAGATGTGCCAACCGGGTTCTGCAGTGCCCGAGAACACAACGTCCAACTCCGTTGGCGACACGCGGTTATAACTAACCTGAAAATTAATCTGTGCCACCATCGCCAATGATGTAGCAAGGAAAAGCACAGTGAGCGAAAGAAATTTCTTCATATTTAGTATTCAAATTATATATACTATATAAGATGTGCAAAATTACTACTTTTTTTTGGCCTAAAGGGAGTTTCACCACAGAAATCGGGACTTTCAGGCGCAAAAAGCAGGGTTTCTCGCCCTTAATCCGGACGCAACAAAAACCATATCTGAATTAGGAGAAATTTAGTAACTAAGAATTGAAACAAAGAGTAAGAGAATTTGCCCTATAAGTAACTTCGTTTTAACGGTCAGTGAGCGACGGAAGACGGAGTCGCAAAGCGGCATAAAAAATCAGCAAAACGGAGTCCTTCTTTCAGAATCCATTTTGCTGATTTCTAAAGGTTTTACCTTTATAAGTCTTTAATATTCATCTTCGTTAAAGAGGAAGTCTTCCTTATCAGGATAATCGGGCCATACGTCTTCGATGGTTTCATAAACTTCACCTTCATCTTCAAGTTCTTGAAGGTTTTCAACAACTTCCATAGGTGCGCCTGAACGCATAGCATAGTCAATCAATTCGTCCTTAGATGCAGGCCATGGTGCGTCTTCCAATTTTGACGCCAATTCAAGTGTCCAGTACATAGTATCTATTTTTTGTTTTAATGTTAGTATTTTTCGTGGGCGCAAAAATACCACTTTTATTATAATAAGCAAGTCTTATGGCTAAAAAATTAATATTCAGATAGCAAAATTCCACTAAAACGGGCATCTTAAAGTGCTTTGCATAAAAAAGTGGGGATGATGCGTCGCACCAACTGAAAACCAGCGGACGCCATCTAAGTGATGTCATCCGCTGGGAATATCTGGGGTCAGCACCTCTCATTTAGGAGGCGAACTGACCGAGTGTGGGAGTTGCAACTGTGCAGGATTAACGTGCGATAAACACCTTCTGACCATCGGCAGTCACATAAATGCCCGTTTGAGGCTTGTGCACACGCTTACCCGAGAGGTCGTAGAGCGCGTTTGCCTTATCGCCCGCAACGGTTACGCCTTCAATGCCCACGGGAACGCCTTCGAGTTCGGTGAAAGCCAAACGTCCGGTTTCGCTTTCAGATTGGAAGTACGCCGTATTGGCAGGGATAGAGAGCGAACTCTTAGTTGAACGCACAAACTTGTCATCTGTGAGCGTGTAAATCTGACGCTTGCTGTTGGTTAAGGAAACTGCTTTGAGCACACCCTTAAATTCTTCTGACGCTTCAGCAACGGGAGTTGCCGCTTCGGCAGGAACAATTTCGAGCATGTAATCGCCCGCCGCAGCATTGAGAATCACGGGGAGTTCAGCGGGAACTGCACCTTCGATTTCCTGGATGCGGATGCACTCAGCGCCATCTACTTCTACACGACCGAGAGCTGCATACGCCTTAATGCCTTCGGGGAGTTGCACAGCGAAAGGTACGCACATCACGGCGTAACCTGCTTCGGGAAGGGTCACTTCGAAAGCCTCGACAGGCTGAATGTACCAAAGCGAAGCCTCAGCATTAGTAGCCCAAGGCACAAGGCGCACGTTGTCACCAGCAAGGTGAACGCCGGCATTGCCACCCGTTTTGTTCTGACATGCTAATGCGCTCTGACCTGAGGCACTGCTGATGACGGTGTAAAGACCTGCGTCTTCGGGAGTCTTATGCACAGCGGGCTGTGTTTCGTTAGCGCCCAACTTACCGAGATAGAGTCTGAAGTTACCGTTGTAAAGGTTGTAAACACCTTCCGTTCCTGTTGCCGTGAAACTGAACAATTGGTCAGCATCTGCCGCATCCGCCGTCGCAGCCTTGAAGCGAGACGCTTCAGGAGTCATATAGAGCGTGCCGTTTGAGCGTGCCACGTTGCGAAGTGTGTACCACTTGCCTGCTTCTACCACAACACGGGGAGCATTTGCCACTGCTGCGTTAATCGCTTCGTAACCCTGCTTCGAGGGTGCTGCCTTATATGCCTCAAGTGCGGCATTGACACCAGTAACTGCGCTTTCCAAGTAATTACCTACGTAAGGACCCACATTGTTAAGCACTGCGTCGGCCTTACTATCAATATTCGTTGCCACAAGTGCGTTGCGGTCAACGTCAGCATTGTAAGTGTAGAGCGAGTCTGTGATGTAGTCGATGCTGTAATTCTTATAGATGATAGAATAACCGCCACCGCCTGTGCCACAATACGTTTCCTCTTCATAAAGGAAGCCTATCGTGTTATCAGCTTGCAAACACATGGTAGAATATGCCGAATAGAGGTAACTAGATTGGTGACGACCGTCCCAGTTAGCCGCAATGCTGTCCGTAGTTGCGAAATCGTTGAGCGATTCCAACTCCTTGTAATAAATACCTACGTTAGCGCGACCAGAACCAAAAGGAACCGACTGCAAGAGTAAGTACATGGGTTTGTTATCTGCCTTACGCGTTACGGGAACTACCATTACTTCCCCATTCGTAGAGTTAGACACAGCCACAACGCCGTTATTACCGCTATTTGATTGCTTCACCGTGTTCCAATAACCCTCTGCCGTTTCGCTATTCGTAAAGTTGTAGATATTAAACCAGCGTCCGCCGTTTACACGTGAGCTTATGAGAATAGAACCATCCGGTAATTCTTCCACCTTAGGTTCATCAGCGCCACTGGGTACGGGAGCGACGTGCACACCTCCGAGCACCTTCCAACTGCCTCCGAAGTCGTCAGAATAAAGTACGAAATTCGTGTACGTACCATCGTTAATCTTCACCAAAGCTGCGCAATAGAGGCGATAGTGTGTACCTACCTTCACCGTTTCACTCTGAATAATCTTACCCGAACCGATAAACATGGCACGAACTGGGCCATCGGCTCTCTGGTCAAACTGACTGTAGATGCTTTCAGCAATATCCTCGGGCTTACTCCAGGTTGCGCCGTTGTCTTCACTGTAGAAGCGTGCAATGTTTTGGTGATTGTCACGCGTACCACTTGGGAAGGAAACATTACCTGCGCAACTCAACACAAGAACTTTACCACTTTCGCGGTCAGCAACGATACAGGGGTCACCAAATCCAACATTCATGAAGTCGGGAGAGGCACCGCCCTTACCCTGTACGATATCAAAAATATCGCCCCAGGTTTTACCGTTGTCCTTTGAGATACGTGCACGAAGGTCTATGCGTCCGTTGTTTGCCATACCGATGTCGGCACGACTATGACGGTAATCGGCAACAGCAATAAGGTCGCCGTTGTAAGCACGTGCGATAGCGGGAATACGATAAGGGATTGCGCTTGTCGTAGGTGTTTCAAACACTACGAAGAAAGGTTCTTCCTTAGTAGTAGAAGGCACAAGTGTTACGGTGAAGTCGGAGAACGTCAAACCCTTATTTGCCCCTGTTTGTGAGAATTGGGTAGTGCGTTCTTCGAGTCCGCTTACTGCTACATGTTGCTTCTCAGCTTTTGACTTGTAGGTCGCACCATTTACGTTGAAGGTGAGTTCATAGGAATTGTCGCCCGAAGTATTTGCGAAATCAAAGGCATAACCTTCAATTACATATCCAGAGGGCGCTGAGAGGGTGTAAGTACACGTACCTGATGACCCAGAATAACCTGCAATATTGCCGTTTGAATACTGCATATTGTTAGCATTTGCGGAGAAGGTGAAACCTTCAAGTTCCGTACTTGACCATCGTGCGTGCCAAGTGCCATTTCCGTTACTTGAAGTCCATGTTCCATTCCCTTCTTTCAGGCTAATTGTAACCTGAGCAAAGCTTGAGAACGCTCCAAAGAGCACCATGCAAAGTGTTAATAGGAGTGAATGTCTTTTCATAGGCTTATAAAATAATAAATTAGTGATTGATTGCTACTTGTCATACTGTGCGTTTCACACAATAGTTACTACTGGGCAAAGATACGATATTTTTTTGAATAAACATAAGAGGTCAAGCCGAACGACTCCGACTTGACCTCTATAGTGCTATTTTTAAGTTTTTTTAAGCCTGTTCTTCAAGGAATTTCTTCGCCTCAATAGCCGCCTTACATCCGCTTGCCGCCGCCGTAATTGCCTGACGGTAATGAGGATCTGCCACATCGCCGGCAGCAAATACGCCGGGCACGCATGTCTTAGGCGAAGCGCCCTCAGTAATAATGTAACCCACTTCATCCGTAGCCACCCAAGGCTTAAAGATATCGCTATTGGGCTTATGACCTATGGCTAAGAAGAAACCATCAATAGCAATGTCGTGAATCTTTTCCTCGGGAGTGCCCTTCTTATACACCAATTTTGCACCTTCTACGCCATTTTCACCGAAGAGTCCCACGGTGTTGGTGTTGAAAAGCACTTCAATCTTAGGATTATTGAACACGCGATCTTGCATTGCCTGAGAAGCACGGAGGTAATCCTTACGCACGATGAGATATACCTTTTGCGCAAGACCTGCCAAGTAAGTTGCTTCTTCACATGCCGTGTCGCCGCCACCAACTACGGCTACCGTCTTCTTACGATAGAAGAAGCCGTCACACGTAGCACAAGCGCTCACGCCCTGTCCGCGATATTTCTCTTCATCTGCCAAACCGAGGTACTTAGCTGAAGCACCCGTAGCAATAATCAAGGTTTCGCACTGCACCTGAGAGTCATCGTCAAACGTAATGGTGAAGGGGCGCTTGCTAAGGTCGGTTTTCACGGCAATAGCAGAGCGAATTTCGGTGCCGAAACGCTCACACTGCTGACGGATTTCCTCCATCATCTGATTACCATCCACTCCCTCGGGATAACCAGGGAAGTTTTCGATTTCAGTAGTCGTTGTGAGCTGACCACCAGGCTGAATGCCTTCATAAAGTACGGGACTGAGACCGGCACGTCCGGCATAAATGCCCGCAGTATAACCTGCAGGGCCTGAACCTAAGATAAGGCAATTAATGAGTTCCATAATTATAGAGTTTTAATAATTTACATGGGGCGCGAATAACGCTTTTTACACCCTACATTCGAGAACGGCAAAACAAAATTACTTTTTCGGCAAACAATTAGTAACATCGGGGCCACCATATTACTTATTGTTTCGCCTATTTAAGGATGAATTTTGCGCTTTAGAATGTATGGATTTTCAAAGTGCTTTAAAATCCGTCACGACAAAGTAAAGGATTTATCTAAGGTCGATAACCTCGTAACCGGGATACTTGCTCGCGTCAAAGCGAAAGGTTGCGTCGGTCACCTTTACGTTAGTTTCGCAATTTGAAATGCGAATGCGGAACCAATCTTTACCCTTGCGCATACGGATAGAGAGTGGCAACAATGTGGATTGACTGATAATCACGCGCATCTCGTCGATAGACATGGCGGGGTCAGACTCCAGCATATTTACTTGATACGCCGGAATGCCGTTGTGCTTCAGCGTTTCGCAAGTGAGCGTGTAACCTTTCTTATAGAGATTCAGAAAGTACATAGGGTTCATTGTTTGCAATTCTTCTTGAGTGGGATTGCTCACGTTTACTTCCTCGCTTCCGTTAAAGATGGTCCAAAGCGTTTTGCCGTCAAACCATGCACGAATCATGTCAGAATCCAGACTGTAAGAACCTCCGCGAAGGATGATTGTCCCCTTGAAGTTCCCGATTTCTTGAGTTCCGTTAAAGTTTGTACCCGTAAACGTCACGCGCATGGCTTTACTACTGAGCACCGTCTGCGACGTCTTTTCAAGCACCTCACGTGCCGTCTGTGCAACGACGCTCATGCTGCTGAAAAGAAGGGCGATAGCAATAAAAAGGTATTTCTTCATAAGGTTTAAGATTGGGCGCACAAACCGTGAGCAACAAAGGGGAAGAGGTTACCGTAAGAGTCTCCCCACCCTTTTGCTTACGGGAGCGCCGAAGTGGCGCTTACGCCGTTTACAAGGAGTTTAATTTCAATTCCAGCTCCGCCAAGTCGGCACAATACACCTCACGGGGCTTTGCACCTCTTGTTGGGCCGACAATGCCTGCCTTTTCCATCTGATCCATCAAGCGTCCCGCGCGGTTATAACCGATGGAGAAGCGGCGCTGAATCAGAGAAGTGGAACCCTGTTGGTTAATCACAATCTCGCGAGCCGCATCGGCAAACATAGGATCCATATTCGACGCATCAAATCCGTCAGACGAACCGCCATCTCCGCCTTCCGTAGCGGGTTCTGGCAATTCAAACGGACCGAGGTAACTTTGTTGCACGGCAATGTGCTGACAAATCTGTTCTACCTCAGGTGTATCGACAAATGCACACTGAACGCGGACGGGCGTATTACCCGCAAGGAAGAGCATGTCACCCTTACCCACCAATTGGTCGGCACCCTTGGCGTCTAAGATAGTTCTGGAGTCAATTTGCGACATTACTTTGAACGCCATGCGAGCAGGGAAGTTGGCTTTAATAGTACCTGTGATGATATTCGTAGTAGGACGCTGCGTTGCAATTACCATGTGCATACCTACAGCACGAGCAAGCTGTGCAATTCGGGCTATGGGGAGTTCGACTTCCTTACCTGCGGTCATAATCAAGTCACCAAATTCGTCGATAACCACAACGATGTAGGGCATATAGTTATGTCCGTGCTCGGGATTGAGTTGGCGGGCAATGAATTTGGCGTTATATTCCTTAATGTTACGCACACGCGCCTTCTTAAGTAGGTCGTAGCGCGTATCCATTTCCTGACAGAGGCTGTTGAGTGTCTGAATCACCTTCGTGACATCCGTAATGATGGCATCTCCATCGCCAGGCACCTTCGCAAGGAAGTGATTTTCGATGGGGGTATAGATAGAGAATTCCACCTTCTTGGGGTCCACCATCACAATTTTGAGTTCTGCGGGGTGCTTCTTGTAAAGGAGCGACGTGATAATGGCGTTCAAACCTACGGATTTACCTTGCCCTGTCGCACCGGCCACTAACAAGTGGGGCATCTTGGCTAAGTCCACCATATACACCTCATTGGTAATCGTTTTACCCAGAGCAATGGGCAAATCAAAGGCGGTTTCCTGGAACTTCTTGGAATTTAAGATGCTTTCCATGGAGACGATGAGCGGTTTCTGGTTAGGTACTTCAATACCAATGGTACCTTTTCCAGGAATAGGCGCAATGATACGCACGCCAATGGCAGAGAGGTTCAACGCAATGTCATCCTCGAGGTTGCGAATCTTAGCGATTTTCACGCCTGGGGCAGGTGTGATTTCGTATAAGGTAATGGTGGGACCGACAGTGGCTTTGATGCTGGAGATTTCCACACCAAAATTGCGGAGCACCTCAATGATGCGGTCTTTATTCGCATTGAGTTCTTCGCTATTGAGTTGCACGTCGCCCCCTTCGTATTTCTTGAGCAAATCAAGCGTAGGGTAGCGGTAGTTTTCGAGATCTTTCTTGGGGTCATAGGGACCTTGGAGTTTCACTTCCTCAAGGGTGTCGCCCGAAGCGGCTTCTTCGCTTGCGCCTTCCTCAATGGTAAAGGCGTTGTCGCCTTCTTGGGGGTCGGTAATTTCAGTGCTTAATTCCAAAGCGCCATCCCCGTCTTCGCCTTCGGGAGAGACTTCTTCGTCAACGAGTTCGAGTTCTTCAGAAATGGCTTCAGCATCTTCCTCCGCCTCATCCTCGCGCTTGGGAGTGCCATCGGGGTTCAACACTTCGCCCGTTGTGAGGTCCACCATGAGAGGTCCTTGCTCCGTAGGCACTTCTGCCACCTCGCTTCCCTCTTCAGCGGGTTGTTCCAAGGGTTGTTGAGCGTCGTCTTCGGCAGTTGTCTTCTTGAATTTAAGCATCCAGTTCTTGACAACCTCTACGGGATTGAGCACTGTGCGAATCACGTTTACCGCCTTGCTACTAAAGTAAATCACATAGCAAAGCGCCACGATGAATAACGCCATGACGGTGCCGGTGGTGCCTATCTGCACCTCTAAGAAGTCACGCACGGCGTTGCCATGCTCACCTCCGAGGGGGAAAGTCAGATGAAGGTCGAAGATTTCGGCGGTATGCACATCCACAAAACTCAATGCCACGGTGCCCCATACCAACCAGAGCACACACTGTATAAACCACCAACGCAACGTTACCTTATAGGCGCCAATGAATTTGAGCCCCAAACAGAAGGTAAAGAAAGGCACTAAAAAAGCACAGAGACCAAAGCATTCCGCCATAAAATAGTTGGCAACAATTGCCCCCCAGCGACCACACCAATTGTGTGCCTCGCCAGGAAGTCCCACTTCAAGGTCCGCTTGATCAATATAACCCACCTTGATATTGCTTATGAAAGAAACGGCAAGCAAAATGGAGATAGCACAAATAATTACCCCCACACTCACCCAGAGTTTCTGACTGTGCAATGTGTTATAAAAACTCCCAAGAACCACCTGCAAGAACGAGGGTTCGTTGCTCTTCGCAGTCTCCGTTTTCTTGGTAGTCTTTGCTTTCGTTTTATTCGTAGTTTGTTTCGTTGCCATATAATAATGTGTGATAGAACTGCAAAATTAATCCATTTTTTTGACATACACTGAATTTCATTTCCATAAAAAAAGGAAGAAAAGAGCATTAATTTCGACAAACATTCCACACCTCCTCAAAGACGGATTTTTATTTGAGAGTTAAGGGAAATTATTTGAGACTTAGGAAAAACTGTTTGAGACTTAAGAAAAAATGTTTGAGACTTCGTGCGCGCTATGTCTCATTTTGTTTTTACGAAGAGCAATTACCCTCCGTCACAGTTACATACAAAAGAGCGATTTACTCCCTATTTTCTATCCAAAAACCTACATTTCAACCACTTTTTGCGCAAATAATTTTGCCCAACAGAAATTAAGGTCTATCTTTGCCTTGAAATTTTAGCAACAACGAAAGGATTCCGGTGTGCAACCGGGATTCTTTCCGTTTTTATAATTTCCAAAGCAAACACTATACAAACATATGGAGGACGACCTCCGAATTAAACCTCTTTATTAGTAATGGCTTACATGTCACAAGAAGGCTACGACAAACTCGTAGCACAACTCCATGAATGGGAAACTGTAGATCGCCCCGCAGCTTCTGCTGCAATTGCGGAAGCTAGAGACAAAGGCGACCTTTCAGAAAATGCAGAATACGACGCAGCAAAGGAAGCGCAGGCTAACCTTGAAGCAAAAATTGCTCAGTTAAAGGTGACCATCGCTGAAGCAAAGATTATCGACGCTTCACGTATCCGCACCGACATTGTGCAAATCCTTTCTACGGTTAAGATGAAGAACCTTGCAAATGGTATGGTCATGAAGTACACTATCGTTAGCGAAAGCGAAGCAGACCTCCGTGCAGGAAAGATTTCTTCTACAACTCCCATCGCACAGTCTCTTCTCGGCAAAAAGGTGGGCGACGTGGCTGAAGCAAAGATTCCCAGCGGCATGATTAAGTTGGAAATCCTTGAGATTACAGCATAAAAGTTTTTGAGGTTCTGAAGTTCTGAGGCTCTGAAGTGGCTATGCAGTCCGAACGAACCTCAAAACTTCAGAACCTTAAACCTCATAACCTACCTCATAACCTTAAACCTTTTAACCTTATCCCCACTATGTCTATCTTCTCCAAAATTGCAGCGGGCGAAATCCCCTCATACAAGTGCGCAGAGAGCGAAGATTTTTACGCTTTCCTTGACATCAACCCCGTAGGTAAGGCTCACACGCTCGTAATTCCCCGCAAAGAAACGGACTATCTTTTCGACATCGAAGACGAAGAATATGCCGCACTCCTGCTTTTCGCAAAACGCGTAGCGAAAGCCATTAAAAAGGCATTCCCTTGCAAAAAAGTAGGCATGGCAGTGCTTGGCCTTGAAGTAGCTCACGCTCACATCCACCTCATTCCCCTTCATTCGGAAGGAGATATGGATTTCCGCCGCGAAAAGCTCCAACTCTCGCCCGAGGAAATGCAAGAAATTGCGGCTAAGATTCAAGCTGCATTTGAATAAACGGAATTGCGATTGACCGAGGCCCTTACCGAACGCCGCGCGTTGCTTATTGCATTCATCCACAGACTCTTTCTCTAAAGGAGGTTACACTTGCTCGAGTGTAACCTCCTTTTTTACATCCTCCTGCCCCACTGTTCCAACACCGAATCTTTTACAGTCCTGCTTAACCGCCTAACTCATGAAAATAGGACAGTGTGTAGGACTCTTATGCACCTTATAAATGTAAATCTGCTTGGGATATCTGCCGAGCAAGAACAAGGTAACGGGGCAAAGCCAGAATTCGTCGTCAGAGAACAAACCCGAGTCCTTATAGAAAGCACCTCCCGTCAGCGTAGCACTTGTTTGCTCCAAACGAAAACCGCAAAAGGCGTCATACTCCTTCTTACTGGGAGTACGAACTTGCACCGTCACCTCATCATCTCCCTGTGAATAATACTCGAGCATATTTGCCGCACCCGCAACCATCATTGTGTGCTCAAAAAGCGCCTTGGGAAATCCCGGAACCTTACAATACCACTTATTCTTTACCTTAATGAACTTCACAAAATAGAATCCTTTATGAAACCATGAGCAAACCACCGCCACCAGGAGCACCCCTAAAGCCTGCATATAAGCCACGCCTAACTTTATTCCATTTACACTTGCCTGAAAGCTCTTTCGAAAATTTACCATAACCAATAAATGAATTTGAAATTTTGAAAACCTAAAACGTGTGTCTGTTCGAACGACGGTGCAAAGGTATATGCAATTTTCGGAATTACAAAACGCACTGATTTGCTGCATTTTATAAACTATTGCATAATTCAGAAATTTTTATTATAGGGAGTTTGACGGCACAAAAAAAGTGGAGACCATTCTCTGCTAAAGAACAGTCTCCACAAGGAGATTTCTACACCCTCGAGAGCGCCTTTTGGGCGTTTGAAATTGAGGGGTAAATATTACGTTATTACTTCAACTTTGTCCAATAAATCGTTGTGCCGATACCGAGAATCGTGCCGCGAAGTTTCAACTTCTTGGGCGATACAAATTCTGCCGTTACGTTCACACGAATACCCTTTGAGGGGTCATAAATCTTGGCATCGCCCCACTCCTTATCGTCCTTGTCATACTTAAGTCCGCGAACAATCACCACCTTATCTATATCAACGTTGCGCAACTTCTCATCGGGATTTTTCACATCCTTACGCTTCTTGCCGTTAGCGTCAAGGGGTTGTTCCACCCAGAACACCTGTGCCGTGTAAGTGCCGTTCTTTTCTTTCGTAACGCGTACCTTGCTCTTCTTACCGCCACGGTCTGTGAGATACTCGCCAACAATGCTGTCGGCCTTGTCGTTTGATCCTGCCTGTGAGAAACTGGGCAACACGAAGGTCACCGCAAGGAGGATGAGGGTCAAAATTTTCTTCATAACTTTGGTTGTGGATTGAAATTCGAGCGCAAAGGTAGGAAGATATTGCACAATTAAACAAACTTTGTGCAGATTATTTTGCACATATATCTCCATTTTGCGCAATCGCAATAACTATTTGCCCACTCCACTTCGCAAACGCGCGTTAAAACACCTCGCTCAACACGCCCAATGACTTTAATTCGGGCATGCCCTCAAGGTGGAGGCGGTAATAGGTGTTGATGTAGCGCAAGAGTTGGGTGCGCTGTTCGCCGTTAAAGTGGAAGATGTGCATCGTTTCGTAACGCATGCGCAAGAGCATGGGAATGAATTGCGCCTCGGGGTCGGAAAGATAATCCGCATGTGCGGGGCGTGTTGAAACAAAACTCCCCGCGCGGAGGTCGAAAAACTTGTAGCGCTCAGGATAGTCCACATTGGGCGTAATCCCGAGGAAGAAGGTGAGACGCACCAAGAAAACAAGGTGGAAGTTTGAGAAATTGCTCGTACAGGTGTCCAACCAGTTTATCGACTGCTCTATATAATTATATAAATGTGTAGTCACCGGTTCGGAGCGCAAGGCATGGTGAAGAAACTCTGCGATGAAGAGCGCCATGGCCGACTTATAGGGGTCGTAGGGCAAGGAAGTGAAGGGCAAAACTGAGCGTGCCGCCTTGGGGCGTGAGAGTCCGCCACCCGCGCGATGCTCCCAGGTGAGTTCAAGAACGGCAAGCGGCTGAAAGAGCGTGTGGCGCACCGCCACGCGTGCCGACCTGGAGATTTTCACCAAGAAACCCACGCGACCCTGTTGCTCCGTGTAGGCCTCAGCAATAAGCGCGTCGTCGGCATAACGAACGATGGAAAGAATTATGGCGCGAGAAGTAATCAGCATAAGGTTTTCAAAATGAATTTAAAAGGAAGGGCAAGAAAGTTCTCCTGAAAAAGGCAAAACAATTAGTAAGTTCGTGACGCAAATGAGTAACTTTGTAGCGATACTTAGTAATAGCGTTTTTCCTATAAAAAGTTTTATCAAAAGTTGCAGAGGCCTCAGAGGGGGCAAAAGCGTATTTTCGAACCCGTCTTGCCACTTAAGCCTTACAAAATTACTTCTAAAGTTGCAAATTTTAAACCTCGGCTCATATTTTCTCAAAAAAAAAGTAGGTTTTATTTGGTGAATAGAAAAAAAGACGTACCTTTGCACTCGCAATCAAGCCCCAAAGGGAATTTGATTAAGGTAAGGCCCATTCGTCTATCGGTTAGGACGCAAGATTTTCATTCTTGAAAGAGGAGTTCGATTCTCCTATGGGCTACTCACTAACAAACAAACAATTAAAATGGCAAACCACAAATCATCTGTAAAAAGAATTCGTCAGACGGCGACTCGCAGATTGCACAACCGCTATTACGCTAAGACTATGCGTAATGCAGTTCGTAAGCTCCGCGCTACAACTGACAAAGCAGCTGCAGTAGAACTTCTGCCGAAGGTTCAGAAGATGCTTGACAAGCTTGCTAAGACTAACATCATTCACAAGAATAAGGCTTCTAACATCAAGTCTTCTCTTATGATTCACGTAAACGCACTCGCGTAATTAAGACGTTAGCATTTAAAAGAAATAGAGCGGTACTATCCTCAAGATGGTGCTGCTTTTTTGTCTTTTCAAACCTGAAGTTCACACTATGGAACAACAACAGAACACTCCGAACTTTCGAGAGCGCTTCTCTGACTTCAACTACAAAATCGAACGCTACAAAGTTATCATGCATAACGATGACGTTACGACAATGGATTTTGTGGTCATGGTCTTAACCGACGTGTTCTACAAATCTGAAGAAGAAGCCGAACGCCTTATGCTGGAAATCCACTATAATGGGTCGGCCGTAGTGGGCAAATACACCTGGGACATCGCATGCACCAAGCAACAACGCGTGCAACTCTTGGCCGCACAAGAAAATTTCCCTTTGAAAGTGACAATAGAGCAAGAATAAGCCCTTTTTGGCACAGTATTTGCTATACATTATATAATAAGCCCCACCTCATGAAAGAAAAGCGCCCAGGGGCTACACTTCCGCTCAACTGAGAAAAAGAAGTGGGGGACACCACCAATACCATGCCTTTAGAATTTACAGAATCAGCAAATAATGCCTTTGGCGATGCGCTCGGATTGGCAAACTCCATGCGCCATGAGTGTGTGACGCCCGAGCACTTCCTTGCGGCTTTCTTGAAACAGAAACCCTTCGTGGAAGCTCTCGAACGTTGCAACCTCAATGCCGACACTCTGAAGGAAATCGTTGGACGTTACCTCTCCTGCGATGCCTTAGAATGTGTGCCAAAGGACGTAGAATATAATGTAGGCCTCTCTGTCTTGCTTCAAGAAATGATTACGAGAGCATGCGTTACGATGAAATCCAATAATCGTAAGGTTCTCGACATGCCCAATCTCGTGCAGTCGTTCTTGAAACTCCGCAAGTCCATCGCGGCCGACATGTTGCGCGACCTTCTTGGCAAACAGCAGGAACAATTCCTCAATGCCCTTCAGGAAGTTTACGCCAACGATAAATCAACTCGCGTTGTCGGTCAAGCACACGTTAGTGTCGACACCATAGATATGGGAAACCAACCCTTCTCTCCCCAAGGAATGGAAACACCTGCCTGGCAGCGCTTCGCAACTGAATTTGAGTCGAATCTTTCTACGCCTATCGTTGGACGCAAAAAGGAACTCGACCGCATTGCAAGCGTATTGAGCAGACAGAGCAAGAATTGCGCATTGCTCGTTGGTGAACCCGGTGTGGGTAAAACGGCAATGCTTTCTGCGCTCCAGAAATATTCGCAAAACAGTTCGGCACCCGCGCGCATCCAAAAGTGTCCCATGTACCAGCTTGACGTAACTGCGCTTTACGCTAACGCACAGTTCCGCGGCGAAATGGAGAAATGCATGAAGGCAGTGCTTGAAGGCATCAAGGACTTAGCCATTGAGGGCACCGATGAACGCACTGGACGCAAAGTGACCGTAACTCCCATCATCGTTATTGACGATATCCACCATTTGGTTGGGTCAAGCCGCGGACAAGATGGGTCTATGGACGTGTCACATCTCTTAAAGCCCTACATTGATGGCGGTACGCTCCGCTTCATTGGCACTACAACACACGAGGATTACAATCGCTACGTTGCCAAAAACAAGAGTTTGACACGACGTTTCCAACAGATTGAAATCAAAGAACCTTCCGTAGAAGAAACTGTCGAAATCCTCAACAATCATCGTAAGAGCATTGAGCGTTTCCACCACGTAAGCATCACGGAACCCATTATCCGTCACGCTATTGAACTCTCTGCGAAATACATTTCCGACCGTTTCCTTCCCGAAAAGGCAATCGAATTGCTCGATGAAGCAGCTACGCTCACCGAACTCAGTGCACCCAAGGATTCTTCCTCAAAGTTGCGCATCAAGATGACTACGGTGGACGAGGCTTTGGCAAACGTGGCGAAGATTGAAGCAATGGCCATTAAGGGTGACGACCTTGAGTCGCTCGCAACGTTAGAAGAGCGCATCAAGTCGCAAATCTATGGTCAGGATGAGGCAATTCAGAAGCTCGTTGAGTCGGTGCAGATGTCGAAATCCGGACTTACCGACGACGGCAAGCCAGTTGCGAGCATGTTATTCGTAGGTCCTACCGGCGTAGGTAAAACGGAGGTGGCGAAAGTGCTGGCTAAGGAGTTGGGAGTGGAACTCATTCGCTTCGACATGAGTGAATACACCGAGAAGCATACAGTAGCCAAGCTCATAGGTTCTCCCGCAGGTTACATAGGCTATGATGATGGCGGTTTGCTCACAGATGCCATCCGCAAGACGCCTTACTGCGTGCTCCTTCTCGATGAAATTGAAAAGGCACACAGCGATATTTACAACATCTTGCTTCAGGTGATGGACTATGCCCAACTTACCGACAACAAGGGTAATAAGGCGGACTTCAAAAACGTAATCTTGCTCATGACTTCGAATGCTGGTGCACAACATGCCCGTAAGGCAAACATCGGATTCGGAGGTGGCGTCACCACTGGGGAAGCTATGATGAAGCAGGTGAAACAGACGTTCAAACCTGAGTTTATCAATCGCCTCTCAGCCACAGTTGTTTTCCGCGATATGGACAAACAGATGGCACGCCTTATCTTGGACAAGAAACTCCGTGGTTTCCGCGAAAAATTAGCTGCCAAGAAGGTGACACTCAACCTCTCTGCCGAAGCCTACGAATGGCTTCTCGAGAAAGGATTTACGCCTGAATACGGAGCGCGTGAGATGGACCGCGTCGTAGCGCAGTATCTCAAGCCCCTCTTAATGCGTAGCATCCTCTTCGGTAAGATGAAGAAGGGAGGAGAAGCCGTAGTCAGCGTAAAGGATGGCGAACTTTGGATGAAGTAAAAAATGAGGTTATAAGGTTATAAGGTTTTGAGGTTATAAGGCCATTCGGAGCGAATAGGCAAACTCTTACATTCCTAAAAAACATTGAAGATGAAGCGCCCTCAAGACCTTAAAACCTCAACACCTTTCCTTAAAACCTTAGAGCGAAGCGACCTTAAAACCTTAAAACCTCAACAATGGTTTTTGAACTTACAGAAGAAATTGGTTTTCCCGACCCACGCTTGGGCGAGAAAAGCGGAATATTTGCAATAGGAGGCGATCTTTCCACAGAGCGCCTCCTTTTAGCATACCAGTATGGCATCTTCCCGTGGTATGACTTTCGAGAAGGAATCCCTCAGTGGTGGTGTCCGATGCAGAGGTTTGTCATTTTCCCCGATGAAATTCACGTCTCCCACTCGCTCCGTAACCTTATCAACAAGCGCCGTTACACCTTTTCGCTCAATCGTGCTTTCGAAAGAGTCATTAGTGAATGCGGGCGTTTGCGTGAGCATGAACAGGGCGCATGGTTGGGAGACGAAGTGAAAAAGGCCTATACCCGCCTTCACAAACTCGGATACTGCGCCAGCGTAGAGGTTTGGGATGGCGATGAATTGGTTGGCGGACTCTACGGAGTGGTAATGACCACGAACGAAGCTGGAACGCAGTGGGCCTTTTTCGGCGAAAGCATGTTTTCACTCGTACCCAGTGCTTCCAAATTAGCACTTGTTTTCCTCTCGCGCTATATGAAGACTCACGGAGGCGTACTCATTGACTGCCAACTCCGTACCCCGCACCTCGAAAGCATGGGTGGTCGCTACATTCCCTATGATGATTACCTCAAACTCATAGGCAAAGAGGGCGCTATCTAACTCCGGAAGCAACTAAAATCAAAGCGGTGTTACTACGTCTGTTTTACGAAAAACTATATGGCACTTACGAGCGCCTACATCTCAAATTCGGAGCACAATATGTAATAGAGTTTTCACCCCATCTTATTGTTAAAAATTCATAACATATTACGATTGCGTAAAATTGCGATTGCAAGTAACTTTGCAGTCGCAATTTTTTTATTGCCCCAATCCACTTAACTTTTGAAACACACTTATGCAAAAATCTCTCGTTTTACTTGCCGCGCTACTCGCTACCTCGGGCGCAAAAGCGTCAGTAACGACCACGGAAGCCGATAGTTCGCAGGTGATTAACTTAGAAGAAGCCATCGTTGTGGCTACGCCTAAGCAAACTACGCAACTCCGCAAGCAACCACTCTCAGCGAACATTTATAGTGGCAAAGAGTTGGAGCAATTACAGGTGACCAGTCTTAAGGGACTCTCAACGCTCACGCCCAACTTCTTTATGCCCGACTACGGCAGTCGTTACACTTCTGCGGTTTATATTCGCGGTATCGGCAGTCGTATGAACACGCCCGCCGTAGGTCTTTATGTGGATAACATTGCGTATGTTGACAAGAGCGCTTACGACTTCTCGTTCACGGATATCGAACGTGTGGACGTGCTTCGCGGACCTCAGGCCACGCTTTACGGACGTAACACGATGGGGGGCGTAATTCGCGTGTACACATCTGACCCTTTACGCAATTCAGGTACGGAACTCTCTCTCGGGGGTAGCACTCGCAACGGCGGACGCTCGGCTTCGTTCACCACGTTCCTACATCCGTCAGACAACTTCGGTATCTCGCTCACAGGCTATTACAATGGCGAAGAGGGATTCTTCAAGAACACGACAACAGGTAAGCATGCCGACTTCAGCGAAGCCGGAGGCGGAAAACTCCGCATGAGTTACCGCCCCTCAAGCGCCCTTCGCTTTGACTTCACGGCCTCTTACGAGCAGAGTTACGAGGGAGCCTGCCCCTATTATTACGAAGGTACCGTGAAGGGCAACGAACCCTATGCCGGCTATCTCGGAACGCTCTCGCAGAATCGCCCTTCGACGTATCGTCGCAGTGTCTTTAATACGGGATTGAGTGTTGCATGGCGCGCACCTCACTTTACGCTCAACAGCGTTACGGCATACCAGCGCGTGGCTGACCGACTCTTTATCGACCAGGACTTTATCGCTGCCGACATCTTCTCGCTCGACCAGCGCCAGAAGTTGAACACCATCAGTCAGGAGTTCTCCCTGAAGAGCAAAGGCGGAAAGCCTTGGCAGTGGACTACGGGCATTTACGGCATGTACCAACATGCGAAAACCACTTGCCCTGTTGATTTCTATCAGGACGGAGTGGATTACCTCAATAATATATTTAAGAATGTGCTTCCCGCAGGTATGCCCATGTCGCTCGGATTTACGGGCAGTGAACTCCCCTTCCGTGCGAGCTTGAAGACACCTGCGGCGAACGCTGCGCTTTTCCACCAGTCGTCTTACAAATTCAGCAACGGCCTGACGCTTTCTGCGGGTTTGCGACTTGATTATGATTACCAGCGTCTCGACCTTCGTTCGGGCGTAGCCAGTCCTATCGACTTCCAATTCGCTATGATGGGTCGCCCAGTGCCTTTCCAGAGCAATCCTGTGTTAAACGATAAGTTGAATAACGACACGTGGCAGTTGCTTCCGAAACTCGCTCTGCAGTATGACTTTAAGCAGAACCTCGGCAACGTATATGCCTCTGTTTCTAAGGGTTACCGTTCGGGCGGTTACAATATCCAGGCTTACTCCGACCTTTCGCAGAGCATGCTTCAGGGAGACATGATGCAGCAGGTCTATGACTACAGTTACAACATGATGACCGGTATGGGCATGCCGGGAGTTGTGGTAGAAAAGAACTTGAGCAGCTTGAAGGAAAATATTCCTGCGCCTGCCGATGCGGCTACTCTTTACTACAAACCCGAACAAACGTGGAGTTATGAGGTGGGTAGTCACTTCAACTTCTGTGAAGGGGCGTTCCAACTGGATGCTACTGCCTTTTGGATGGATACCCGTTACCACCAAGGGGCGAACTTTGCTGAAAGTGGTATGGGCCGTAACGTGAAAAACGCTGGTAAGAGTCGTTCTTACGGAGCTGAACTCTCGGCTCGCACGCGCTGGATGGACAATCGCTTGACCGTAAACACGAATTACGGATTTACGCACGCCACCTTCCGCAGCACGGACAACTATGTGCCTTACGTGCCCAAGCACACCTTGAGCGCAACGGCTGAATTCCGCCAACCGCTGAATTCTTCTGTGCTTCACGCCGTGACATTAGGCGCAAACCTCTTTGCCGCAGGCGACATTATGTGGGACGAAGCCAATACGCACCAACAAGATTTCTATGCCACTCTCGGCGCTCACCTCTCGCTTGAGTTTGCTCGCGACATGCAACTCACCCTTTGGGGAAAGAACCTCACCGATACGAATTACGACACCTTCCGTTTCGACAGCATGAACCGCCGTTACGCCCAACGCGGCATTCCCTGCCACTTCGGCGCGGACCTTAAGGTGAAGTTCTAAATAATCTATTGGAACTATAGTGACTATAGTAACTATAAAACCCAAAGTTCATTAACACCCCTTTTCATAAACCTAAAATAAGCGGTTGCCTCACGCGAGGCAACCGCTTATTTTCGTTAGTTATCGCTACGGGAGCGACACTTTTATGAATTGAGGAGCGTGATTAACGCACCACCTTCTTACCATTTTGGATGTAAACGCCCTTCACGGGTTGCGCATTGAGTTTGCGTCCGCTGAGGTCGAAGAGTTCTGCCTTCTTACCGTTAGCTGTTACGCCGTCAATGCCAGTTGCTTCGCCTGTTACAACGAGTGTTGCATCGACAATCGTACCTGAATTTGCGAAGAAACCATTTGCGCCGGTCAATGTGCCGTCAGCCGCAATCTGACCACCCGCATCAATTGAGTTCCAGTCCATCTTAAAGCGAATTCGGTAAGTACCTGCTTCTGCGGGAGCCTTAAAGGGAGGAAGCGTCATCGTATTGCGTGCATTGCCAGTGAGAGATTCACCTGCCGAATTCACACCTCCATTTTGGTCATCGTTGAAGTTACCAGTGTAGAAACTGAATGAAACTACGTCTGTGCCACTCTGGTCTGTAGAACCGTCGTTGAATGAGAACTGTTGGTCGTTATCGAGGTCGATATACACGTAAGCGTTCATCCAGTTACCTTCCTTATTGATAACAGCAGTAAGGTCACTTCCTGCTGTGCAAGTAAGTTGGCATGCTTCATCGGCACTCTTATCGAAATAAGGCTTTGCCTGATTGATTTCAATCACTTGCGCTTCACCATCGCCCTCTGTGAGGGTGATAGTAGTAATCTTACGGTGAGTCTGTGTAGGGTTTGCGTTCTTATCAAAGTTTACTGCATAAGGTTCACGTACCTCAGGAGTTACAGTAAGTGTAATCTGAGTCTGCACTTCAGAACCATCAGCAGCCTTAGCAGTAATAGTAACTGTACCTTCCTTCAAAGCCTTTACAAAACCACTCGCAACAGTAGCGATTGTTTCATCACTGCTTTCCCATGTAACTACGGGGAATGTTGCGTCAGTGTTAACCTTTGCTTGGAGCACGAAAGTCTTGCCAGCTTCAACGTTAGTGTCGCCAGTTTCTGTTTCAATCGCGATGCTCGTAATGGGTTTTACAGTTTCTGTAGCCATAACGCCGTCGAAACTATAAACACTGTTAGCAAGGAGTTTCGCAGAAATCTTAGTGTCAATGTCAATGGGTTCGCCCAAAGTGAGACCGCCCATATTGTCTTGCTCACTGAATGACTTGCGGAAGATTACACTACCTTCTACGTTAGCAGGAATGTTGAGCGCTTCACGGAGTGTGAATTCATAAGAACCAATGCTGTTTGAACCATTACGGAGAGCGAGTGTAGCCTTCTTACCATTCCAAGAAGCCCAACCGTAAACGCTCGCCTTGTTACCGTCCCAAGGATTACCACCTACCCAGTGGATGTCGGGAAGTACGTCAGCGTTGCGCTTCTGCCAAGCAATCAATTCTGCAACATCCGCCCAAAGCTTACCATCATTGATGCTGTTCATCAAGTCATAGTCATTGTAGAGCTCAACCAAGCCTGAACCGCAAACGAATGCACAACGCAATTCGTTAAGAACGTGCTTATATTCACGAGTATCACCAGCGGGAGGACCGAACTTGGTAAGGATAAATCCGTGAGTCATCAAAGTGTTGATGGGGCAAATAGGAGAATTCTGCACATAGTTCTGATAAACGAGACGGTCGCGGTAAGTAATCCAATTTTCACGGTTTACGGGGTTATTACCAATGCGGTCGTGGTCGTTTTCTTGGCGCCAAGTTGCGTCAGTGTACTGATACCAGAAAGGAGAAGCCCAAGTACCTACAGTAGTATTGAAGAAGATGTCTTCACGAAGCTCTTCACGAACGTAGCGTTCGAGACGGATGATACCTTCTGCGTTTTCGTTACCCGTATCTCCAGCATCGGGACCTACAGAAGTGAATTGTCCAGAAATACCGTCGAATTTGAAGAAACGGTAATCACCTTGGTTCATCACGAGATTGTATGCTGCATCCTTAAATGCCTTGTAGTAAGCGGGGTTAGAGAGTTGCATACCGCCCTTACCGTTCCAGTAAGCACGACGATAGTTACCGCTCTGACCGTAACCACCAACAGGACCGAGCCAAGCACCAATGCCAGCGCCCATTTCTTCTGCTGCTACAGCCATATCGCGCATTTCGTTGGGGAATGACTTGTGGAACTTCCATTCTCCGTATTCGTCCCAACCGTCGTCGATAATATAGATGCTGGGAGATACGTTGTAGCGATCGTAGAAGTCACTCTTCCAGTGGCTGAGCACATCGAGCACGTCTTCAACGTTAGTGTTGTCGAGGTGTTCGCGACCAGGAGCTGCGTTATTGCGGTTGATTTGGAGTTCATACCAAGTGAGGTAAACGGGAGTAGCACGCCAGGGCACTGCACGTTCTCTTTCTGAGTATGCCAAGAATGAACGGCGCTTCTGAGTGCTGTGGATATTTGCATTTGTCTGACTTCCGTCTTGCGCAACGAGACCTACAACGCCTGAAATCTTCCAGTCTTCACCCTTCTGGAGAGTTGTGTTGCGGCTCCAGAGACCTTGGATGCCCACGATGTCTTCGTTTACAACCACACCTTCCTTGGGATCATAGATAGTTACAGTTACTGTGCTGTTAGCGTCCACAGATTCGCTCTTGTTTTCAATCATGCCGCGAATAGTAAACGTACCGTCGTAAGGAACAGTGAGTGTGTACGTATTCTTGCTGTGCTGACCGCCAGTATAACCGCTGTGGTAGTCGTTAGCTGCGATAGCGCCATTTGCTTCAAGCAAGTCAACGCCACCGAGATTCAAGCGGTGAGAACCGCTGGTGTACTTAATGAGCACTTCCACCTTTTGGTTCTTCTTCAACGTCACACCTTCCTGCTTGTATTCAAGAATGTAAGGATAGTTAATACCAATTGTTTCTTCAAGACGCTTGGGAACGGCATCTTCTGCCACCTGTGTCCAAGAAGCAGGCGTGAGGTTGATAGGACCGAGCGTAGAAACAAGCGTCCAATTATCTTCAGCGCCAGAAGCTTCCCCTGCTGTGTTGTAAGCAGTAGGATGTTCGAGACCCGCAAAGATCTTGTTGCTCATCAACACCGCACCGCGAGTATTACCTACGGTCTTGGGAGCAGAACCAGCCGCCTTTGTGTCAACATTATACATCAAGGGGATGATGTTAAACATATCTACATCGTCAACACCCACAAGCTTCATTTCCGTACGGAGATAGTGAGAACCATCACGGAGAACGGCGCGCCAAACAATGTCTACAGTCTTTTCCTTATATACATATGAGTAAGTAGCTTCGAGTGCCTTACCAGCGAAATGCTCAGCGCCACCAATAGCAGTAGCATTTGCCTCGAGGTCCTTCACTTCCACGCTCTTCAAAGTCATACCTGAAGCAGGAACATTGTCACCGTTGCCAAAAGCTACGCTGAAAATTTCAGTACCTGCCATGAGGTCCATCGCCTTTGAGCCACCGAAGTAAATAGCATCCCCTAACTTCACATAACTTGCTGCAAGCACGTTATTGCTGAACGTATAAACGCCATTGTTTTCTGTCAAAACAGCAGCACCTACGGCATCCTGCTGAACGGGATAAAGCACCGCATTTGTGTAAGCAACAGTTGCGGGCTGCTCAGGAATTTGTGCGAAGTAAATAGTGATAGTTTCTGCCACGTCATTGATTGCCACAGCAGCAAATTGACCTTCGGGAGCAACAACAGTGATGTCGCCCTTCTTCACACTACCTTCGATAGTATAGGTATCACCATTCTTAAGCGTCTGTTCGCCAATCTTGATGGTATAACCCTCGGGCATCACGATAGAGTAGTTACGAACAACGAAAACTACTTCAGAGAATGTCCAGTTACTACCATTGTCCTTGCCACCATTGTCTTGCCAAAGACCTAAAGTGTTAGAACCATCAAGGGGATTACCACCCGTACCCTGGAACCAGTTTACGTACTTGTCATTAGTACCACTTGTTGTGTAAGGCTGGATTTCGTAAGAATCTCCTGAGAAATTGCTCACTTTGAAATAGTCGTCCGCACCCTTTGTTGCTGACATCTTCACAAAGTCCTTACCATTGTTGTAACTAGCAGCGGCTGCGTAAGTCAACCACTTCTCTGCCTTCGTACTGTAAATGTAATAGGCATCCGCCTTTCCTTCTACAGCGTAGAACGCGAAGAGACCATAGTTTGCCTCAGTCTGAGTGGGCGCCGTCAGTGCGTTTGAGAACACACCGTTAGCATTCTTCATGGTGTAAACGTGCTCAGGTTTTCCCGCATCAGGGAGCACCGTTGACGCTACAACCTTGTCCGCCAAAGCCTGTGCCGAAACACAAAGCATAGCAGCAATGAACGTAAAGATTTTTTTCATAAGTAAAGGTTTATTAAACGGTTGTTTTTCAAGATTAAAAGCATTAGTCCTGCAAAAGTACGATTTTTAATTTTTAATTTTTAATTTTTTGACATAAAAACAAGAATTTGCGGTAATAAATTCCTTTTGTTGAAAATAATAATACTTATTGTCAAAAAAGAAATACTTATTCTCGCCACAAAGAGTATCATAGTTGCAATTCTTAAAGCAACTGTAGTGCCTAATGCCCATAAAAAAGGAAACGACCATGCTCCGCTGAGGAGGCATAGCCGTTTCCAAACCATTTATTAACCTTTAATTTATATCACAGTACGACTTAAGCAAACTTACCGTAGTGACGGCGAGACGCTTCGCGCTGACGATCGAGAGAGAAATTGCTTACGCGCTTCAAATATCCGATGATGCGTGTCAAGTAGTCCACATTTTCCGAACCACAATGGGGACACGCCTTCAAGTAACGCTTATCAATCTTGCCACAATCCTTACAGAGTGTGTTGGGAATATTAAAGGTGAAATAGTTACATCCTTCCTTCGAAGCAATACGGAGCAACTGGCGATATTGTGCCTCGCTGAGGTGTTCTTCCAAGTTCATGTGGAGCGCAGAACCCCCTGTGAGGTGCTCAATATACTTACGTCCGTGAAGGCGGAACTTTTCGATGACGTCGGTATTCGTATCCTCAACCACATAGAAGTAAGAGTTGTAACAATCACGGGGAACGTAGTAACCATCTTGGCGGTCCCACTTCGCATGTTTCACACCCACATTTTCAGCAGGAATCATTTCGCAATTGAAAAGCACATCCTTTGAACGATACTGCTTGTTGTACTTCTCAATAAGGCTAAGGATGTTTTCAACAAACGTTGCGTACTCCTCATTATCTGAAATCGTGAGACCCAAACTCTCAGCCGCTTCCACCATTCCGTTCACACCGATGGTGAGATACTGACGCTTAATATTAATATAACCTGCATCGAAAAGGGGAAGCATACCCTTGTTGAGGAGGTGCTTCAAGTTTTCGTTATAAGCCATCTGCACCTTATGCACCAAGTCAACCACTTCATTCAAGAAGTCACAGTAGGGACGACCTTCCCTTGTCGCTTGCTGAACACAGCGATTGAGGTTAATCGTAAGCACTGATTTTGAACCCGTGCTCACACCGCCGGCACCGAGTGTGTAAGAGAAACCATTATCCTGGATTTCGTTACGCAAACGACAGCATGAAGCGAGCGAGTCTGCGTTATCGCTCATATACGTAAAGAAGGAGTGGCCCTGAGCATACATACGCGCTGTAAGGTCGCCGTATTCCTGGTCCTTAACATCCCCATTTTCGGTGAGCAGTGCCATTGTTTCTACGGGGAATGTCAAAACAGTCTTTGTTCTTTCTTGGTTGAACCATTCCATAAAGCGCTGTTGCAACCAACTTACGCCATCCCAGTTAGGCTGTGTGCCATCGGGGAAGTAGAAGTTACCGAAGATGCTTTCGAAATAGTACTTGTCGTAGTAAGATATGTTCCAGAACACACTCTGGAAGTTACGTGCTCCCGTGGGTTGGTTAATTGAGTAAACGATTTGCTCGAAACAGTCGGTAATCACCTTGTCAATCGTGCGCTGGCGCAAGGAATTGTCAGCCTGGTCTCCCGCACGGCGGAAATAGTCTGTGCCATATTCCTTTTCAAGGAAGTAGTTCATGTACATGATGAACTCAGGCGTAGCACAAGCTCCCGAAAGCATGCTCGAAACAATGAATACCATGTTCACAAATCCGCCACAGAAACTCTTCAGATTCGTGGGCGCAACAGAGTTACCGCCAATGCTCTTCGTACCTCCGAGCAACCAGGGATACATTGTTATAGAAGCACAATAGTTGGCGAGACTGGTTTCGTCGTTCTTATAAATGTAGTGGTTCTTAAGGAGGTAGATGTAGCGGTCAGCCACTTCCTTGCCATACATTTCCTTGATGCGATCACAAAGCAAGCGACGGTTCAAGCGGATAAAGCCCTGCTTGGGAAGTTCACTGATGAGCGTAGCAATGTTTTTGTTTTCCACATTCGCGTTTGCGTCAAACTTTGAACCCGTAGCCGCATTTGCAGAATCACAATAGTCCATAAGGAAACGGAGTTTGTCTGCCGTTTCACGATCTTCCATGTGGCGCTGACGGTAAAGCATAAACGCCTTCGCAGCCTTGAAATGGCGCTCCGCCATAAGGGCTACCTCCACCTGGTTTTGGATATCCTCAACGCTCATTCCGTTGCAGAACATCAAATGATCGACAATCTTCTTAAGCTGTTCCGCAGAGATGTGCTCACTTACGTTAGCGAATGCCTTGAGAATGGCACTCTTGATTTTTTCAAGCGAAAAAGACTCCTGCGTTCCGTCACGCTTGGTAATGATGAAGTTTTCAGTTGACATAGGTTGCTGGGTTTTTCAAGAAAGCGGTTGTTAAACTTTTTGGAAACTTAATCCAGCACCCGTCGTTTAAAAACGCACCTTTCTGTAAGTATATAATGTGATTTAAATTAGCGAAATAGCGCTTCCTTAGTGAAGCATTAGTGGCAGTCGGTCAGACTTGGGAACGACGCTTACAGAATGCCCACATCGGAAAAGAAGATGTCAACCGCAAAAACCACACTTACACCTGCATCTATTTGAATTTTAAGCAATTCCAAGCAACGTAGATTTTCAACAGTCGCTTTTCATTGTCAAAAACAGGCGTTCCGTTTTTCGGTTAACGGATGCAAAAATACGTGTTTGTTTCAGAAGAAAAAAAGAAATTCGGAACATAATTTCGAAGCAAAACAACTTTTTAATTAACCAAATTTTTCAACATGTATTTTTTCTAATTTTGAAAAGTTTTTACTTTTTGATTCTCTGTTTATTCCTTAAAAATTGGAATCCTTCCCATCCTCTCAAACGGAAGTTACGCTCACTCAAAACTATCTTACTCTTTGTGGCGCTTAAGTCTCAAAGAATTTCAATTCTCTCTCAAATTGTTTTCACTATAAGGGATTGCATTTCTGCGCCCCCTGTTTTGCGGGGCAAAAAGTCTATTTCACGGGGCAAAAAGTGAGGTTTTTGCGCCATAATCACTTGTTTTTTCGGGCTAAAAATTGTCATAGTTAGAAAGTTATCGTACATTTGCAAGGACAAGGCACTTTGCCTAATTTTACAAATTCTTCCCGTTTCCTCCTTAAAACTCAGGATATGAACTTACGCAGTCTCCTTCTTTGTATGTTGGCAAGTTGCGCCACGATAGTTTCTGCTCAAGACGTGTTGGTCTATTTCAAGTCGGGCAATGTAAATGTTTACCCCTCGGGAATCGTAAAGTCCACCGACCAGGACGCTGACGCACTGCGCATTACGTTGAACAATGATTCTGTCATTACGTTTGCAATGGCGGAAGTGGCATCCGTAGGCAACGAGGCGCCTCAGGATTTACCTGTGTTTACTTCGTTTAAGTTCAACAACAAATATAACGACCAGGTGTTCACTGACGTGGAAACCACCATCACTCCCGACACGATTCGTGCGCGAGTGGGGGCTATCGGTAAGTGGTTGACGCCCTCATTTAATATAAGTGATGACCGCGCAAAGGTATGGGTGGGCAACAAAGAGCAAGTGAGCAAGCAGTCGCGCTTACCCTTTGAGGGCGATGTGACTTATACCATCGGTTATGAGGGATGGCAACAGCTTTCTTACACGAAGATTGCTGACGAAGCGTGGAGCGAGCCCACCGAGGGTCTCATTTATGAGCAAATCAACCTCACCGCCGACCAACTCTCTACGAATGCGCCCTCCAACTATGACGAGGATGTGGACAAGTTAGTCGATAACAACACGGGCACTTACTTCCATTCCACATGGGGTTCGGGAGAATACGAAAAACTCCCCTTAAGCGCGTTCCCCTATATCGAAGTGGCGCTCGAGGAAGAGGTTCAGAACTTCACCTTTGGGTATTCCACGAGTTTTAGAACCGCCGATCGCTTCCCACTTTCCTTTTTGTTGCAGGTAAGTGCTGATGGCGAAACGTGGATTGACGTAAAGGACTACACGGCTGAGGATGGATTGCCACAGAGTGGCGTAGGGATGACGTATGAAGCACCCTTAATCCGCCTCGATTCGCCTTGCCGTTTCATCCGATTGACGATGACGGAGGCGAATTATAAGAACTATCTTGTGCTTTCGGAATTTTGGTTGAAGAAATTGATAAGCGAGGGCGAAGCTCAGGGACCTGAACTCATCCGTCCCGCACAGTATGCCTACCAAATGCGTCCCTACGGTCGCGATGTGTGCGTACAGATTGAGTGGCCCACTGACACGGCGCGCGTTCCCGCTATCTATATCGAAACCTTGAGTGGCATTTATCCCTTTGACAAAGAAACGTATTTGGAAGCGACTATCCGCATTGACGGTGCGGGAGTGTTCCCCGATTTTGAGGGAGACGTGAACATCCGAGGCAGAGGTAATTCCAGCTGGGCGGGACAGTATGGCAAGAGTCCCTATCGCCTGAAGTTTGATTCCTCACAAAAGCCCTTCGGACTCACTAAGGGCAAAAGTTGGGTGTTACTCGCTAACCGCCAAACGGGATCTATGCTCTCGAATGCGGTAGCTATGAAGATTGCTTCCATGGTTGAAACGGCGGCTGCGAATCGCATTATCCCCGTTGACTTATACTTGAACGGCGATTACCGAGGCAATTACAACTTTACGCAACAGGTGGGCATCAGTAACAATAGTATTGACTTGGATGACGAATCCTATGCCACACTTCTCGAACTTGACACCTACTATGACGAACTCTATAAGTTCCGTCCTTACTCTTACAGCCTCCCCACTAACGTAAAGGACCCCGACCTTGACGAAATGGACGATCCCTATCCCATGTTCGACCTCATCCAAGAGGATTTCAGCAACTTTACTGACGTACTCAACATGGGAACTGAGGATTACGCCAACCTTATTGACGTTGAAATGTTCGCACGCTTCTTGTTGGTAAACGAGTTAGTCATGAACTTGGAATTGGGTCACCCCAAGAGCACCTACTTATACAAAGAAGACCTCCGCGCTCTCCATAGCCGCTACATTTTTGGTCCTGTGTGGGACTTTGACTGGGCATACGGTTATGAAAATACAGGAACTTATTGCACCACAGACCCAGAAGTGGACTTCTTTGATAAACTTATCCGGGGTTTAGGTTATAACTTTTTCTACGATTTGCGCTTCAATAGCGAGGCGGTGAAACGCGCTTACTACAAGGAGTGGAAGGACTTCATGGATAAGCATTATGACGAACTCCTTGACTATGTCGAGACCTACTATCAGTATGCCAAGAGTTCGTTTGAGAGTAATGCCAACACCTGGGGGGATGGTAAGAATTACGAAACGGTAAAGAACAACACCGTAAACTGGTTGGCAAAGCGCGCTCAGTATATCTACGCCAACTTAGAGCAATATGACCTCGAGAGTCCGTTAGACATTTCTGTGGGTGATGCTAACTTGGACGGCGCTATTACAGTTGCCGACGTGACTTGTATTCTCAATAAGATTTTAGGTCAACCCAACGAAACGTTTAACTTTGACCAGGCCGACGTTGACTGTAACAGCGCGATTACCATTAATGACGTGGTTCACGAAGTGGCACTCGTCATGAACCAACCCGAACAGAGCAGCACCGCTTTGTCACGTCGTAAGGCGGATGCTACACTTAAGATGCAACCTTTCCAACTTGGTTTGAGCGAAGCCACTTATTGCCCCCTCACTTTGCAAGTGGACACCGACGATTACACTGCCCTTCAGTTTGAACTCCGTCTCCCCAGCGAAATGTCGATACAAGACGTTGACCTTTCGACACAGTTTGACCATCATAAGGCAGTGTTCCAGGAATTAAACACTGGCACGTATCGCGTCATGATTTATTCGGACAACGGCAAGGCACTTCCCGCTGGAGCACATGAGATTTACGTGGCATTAAATGCCGGCCAAATGCTCCCCGAAGCGCAAAGAGTGGTGAGCACATCTGCAGTGTTGCTCGCTAACCGTATGGGCGAAGACTTCAGAGTAGGTGCGCAAACCACTAACTTTGACGTAGCAACAACAAGTATTCAAGATGCGCTCCACACAACTGCCATTCAGGGTGGCGAAACACTCATCGTGGAAACTGCAACGGCACGCACACTCGCCATTTACGCACTCGACGGTCGCTGTGTGAAACACGTGGCGCTCCATCCCGGAAAGAACACGATTTCATTGCCCAACGGCATTTATATCGTTGAGAATGTTAAAGTAACCATCAGCAAATAAGTTGTTTACTGACTATGAAATTCAAAGGTTTATCCCTTTTGTGGTGTGCGCTGACGGCATTATTTGCCCTTCCCTCACTTGCACAAGACCACATGACTGCCACCGTCTCCCCCACGTCTAACGCAGGGGAATGGGCATTGGAGTTAAACATCGAAAACCCTGAAGAAGATAATCTTACGGCTTTTCAATTAGACCTCGTTTTGCCTAACGGGTTCTCCGTGGTGGAAAATTCTGCACAGGGTTCCTCACGCCTTCCCGACCATACGGTAATGGTGAACAAGCATCCGAGTAAGGTTTATAAAGTTGTGGCTTACTCCCTCAACAATGCAGCAATTTTAGGAAATTCAGGCTGTGTTGCGACGCTCACAATTACGGTTGATGAAACGGTTGAGAGTGGCACCTACACCGCCGAGTTAAATAACATCTACATTTCCGACCGTAAGGGCAATGAAGGTAATTTTGAGGACACTTCCGTGAGTTGGACGTATGAGAAGAAGGCGGAAGAGGCGAAACGCTATCTCTTGACCTACGTCGTAGATGGCGAAGTGTTCCAACAGGATTCCGTTGCTTATGGCGCAACCCTCACGCCGCCCGTAGCACCCGAGAAGGAAGGACACACCTTCGTAGATTGGGGCGAAGTGCCTCCCACAATGCCTGCCGAGGATGTGACTTTGACGGCACAATATGCCGTTAATGAATACACGCTGACGTACATCCTTGACGGCGAAGTTTACGCAGAAGTAAAAGTTCCCTATGGCGCAACGATTGTTCCCCTTGAAGTGGAACTGGACAGTACGCGCGAATTTAGCGGATGGGCAAACTTGCCCGACGTAATGCCTGCCCATGACGTCACAGTTACGGGTACAACCATCTTGACCCATATCTCTGGCATCCTTTCCGAAGATGCGGTAGTGGATGTCTATAGTATTAATGGTAAAGCCGTAGCGACTGCGGTTTCTTTGAGATGGATAAACCAACATCTCCCATTGGGTCTCTATATTGTTAATGGTAAGAAAATTTTCCTAGGTTCGCCGAACAACAATAAGTAGTTCGGTTATTCAGCGAAAGAACGGTTGCACCCTCGTGGTGCAACTTTTTTTGTGCCCTAATATATATAATATGTGTATTGAGGGGAAGAGACCTGCGGATTTGAAAAAGCAATAATATAATAGTTGACTCCACCCTGTTTTAGACGCTGAAAGCATCGCCTTCAGCAACTCCTATATTATCTACTTTGAAAAACATAATTACCGCTACCCCACAAAAACATCGCTGTTTCCAAGAGGCGCAAAACAAAGTCTTAAATTCCACGCACAAGATTACTTATTGCGTCCACAAAGTTACTAACTGTTCTTCCAATTAGTAATAGCGTTTCAAGGGTGCTTAACCCCCTGCCTTCAAACCCACTTTTGCGTGACAATACGCAAGGAAATGTCACTTCTGAGTTTACATTTGTAAAGAAACCATGAAAGTTTGAAAACACAACAAGTGAAAGCGACGAACGGGATAAAAATCGGATTTATGTGACATTTTGCCGAAATTTTGGCGTTTGAGATAAAAATTTACTATCAATATGACAAAAATTCTTTACAAAAACATGACGCCTGTCAAATTATTAACTAAATTTGCCCACCGAATTAATATTTGCTAATAACTTACATTTTGTTATTTTTAAAACCATGGAAAAAATAGATGCTCTCGATAAGAAGATTCTCGAGATTATTTCTTCAAACGCACGTATCCCTTTTAAGGATGTGGCTGTGGAATGTGGTGTTTCGCGTGCCGCAATTCATCAGCGCGTTCAGCGACTCATTGAAACCGGAGTGATTATCGGTTCGGGCTATCACGTATGTCCGAAGAGTTTGGGGTATAGCACGTGCACGTATGTGGGAATTAAGTTGGAACGTGGTTCTATGTATAAGGAGGTTTCGGCACAGTTGAAGAACATTCCCGAAATTGTGGAATGTCATTTCACCACAGGGCCTTACACACTCCTCGTGAAACTTTACTCATCAGACAATGAGCACTTGATGACGCTCTTGAACAACAAAATTCAAGAAATCCCCGGTGTTATCTCTACCGAAACCTTGATTTCACTTGAGCAAAGCATCTCACGCGAAGTGCCCATTTCCATCCCTACTGAATAAGCCTCAGCGCTACTCCCCACTCCATACCAAAACTATCAAACAAAGGTACAAATCATGAAACTTTGGGAAAAATCCACTCAGGTTGCCGATGAAATAGACCGCTTTACCGTGGGACACGATCGCGAACTCGACCTCTACTTAGCCAAGTACGACGTCATGGGTTCGATGGCGCACATCCGCATGCTCAATTCCATCGGACTCTTAGGCGATGACGAACTCCCACAACTGCTTCAGGAACTCCGCGCTATCTATGACCTCGCGGAGCGTGGCGCATTCGTAATTGAAGACGGCATTGAGGACGTACACTCTCAGGTGGAGTTGATGCTCACTCGCCGTTTGGGCGACATGGGTAAGAAAATCCACGCCGGACGTTCCCGCAACGACCAAGTGTTAGTGGACCTCAAACTCTTCACTCGCGATAAGTTGCGACAGGTTGCCGAAGCCGTGCGCGCCCTTTTCGATAAATTACAACTCCAAAGCGAGCGCTACAAAAACATCCTCATGCCGGGTTACACACATCTTCAAGTGGCGATGCCCAGTAGTTTTGGCTTGTGGTTTGGTGCCTATGCCGAAAGCCTCACTGACGACATGCTCTTCCTGGAGTCGGCTTACCGCATGACCAACCGTAACCCCCTCGGTTCGGCAGCAGGCTATGGTTCTTCTTTCCCCCTTAACCGCACGATGACTACGGAGTTGCTCGGTTTTGAGAGTATGGATTACAACGTAGTTTATGCGCAAATGGGCCGTGGAAAAAACGAACGCAACGTTGCTTTTGCTTTAGCGGGAATTGCTGGTACTGTAGCGAAACTTGCATTTGATGCGTGCCTCTACAATTCTCAGAATTTCGGATTTGTAAAACTCCCTGATGAATGCACAACAGGTTCGAGCATCATGCCGCATAAGAAAAACCCCGACGTGTTTGAATTGATTCGCGCACGCTGTAACCGCCTCCAGGCACTGCCTCAGCAAATCGTGATGATGCAAAACAACCTGCCCAGTGGGTATTTCCGCGACTTGCAAGAGATTAAGGAAGTATTCCTTCCTGCTTTTGACCAATTGCTTGATTGCCTTGAAATGACCACTTACATAGTTGACCGCATGAAGGTGAACGAGGAAATCATCAGCGATTCGCGTTACGATGCCATGTTCTCCGTAGAAGAGGTGAACCGCTTGGCAACAAATGGCATGCCTTTCCGTGATGCGTATAAGAAGGTGGGATTGGACATCGAGGCAGGTCGTTTCACGCCCGACAAGAATATTTCTCACACTCACGAAGGCTCTATCGGAAACCTCTGTAACGCAGAGATTGCCGCTTTGATGGACAGCATTTGCAAGCGTTTCGGTTTTGACCGCGTGGAAAAGGCAGAGCGCAGTTTGCTTGACGTATAAAAAAGATTAAAATAAAAATTATAGATGGGTAAAAGCGGGACTTACGAAGCACTGTAAGTCCCGCTTTTTTAGGGGATTGAGAGATCGGGAAAACAATAATAGAATTAGGCAAAATTAAGTGAGACTTACGGAAAATTCTCTTACTCTTAAGAACAATTAAGTAAGACTTAGTGACGCCCCTGCGCCACTGATTTTTCCCTGCATCGGGCATAATCGGAAAATATATGCTAACTTTGTAGGTCAGTCGGGAGTTACGGCGCCCGACGCCTTAGATTAGTTAAATCTTCGTTATGAATCTCTCTACTTTATTTCGCCTCTTTGGGTTTATCTCCCTCCTCAGCATCATTGGATGCACAACGGATTCCAACACGGAGTATGCCCGCATTCCGGCATTCTTACGTGTGCAACCCGTAAGCACAGTGCAACCCCTGAATGCGGCACTGAATAGTCCGGGTGTGTTTTGCAAGGTGACCTTCTCCACCAACTATTACCACTTTGAGAATAACCATGGGCAGGGAGCGCAAACCAATCGCACGGCACTCGATGTTTATGGCAAACCCAAGTGTTTGAATGGTTTTATTATCGGAACGCCCAACGTGCCCGACTTATCTGGTGTGATGCAACCCGTAGCCTTTGACTTGGCTTGTCCAACGTGTTTCAACGAAGTGCTGATTCAGCGTTCGCTCACGATAAACGAGCGTGGCGAAGCCCATTGCTCGCGTTGCAACACTACTTACGACCTCAACAACATGGGATTCCCCAAGGACGGACCGGGAACCCATGTCATGCTTCGCTATCATGTGCAATACGGTAACGACGCTATGGTCGTGAGAAACTAAGTTGAGTAAGTCCATTCGTCAAGTGCAAATAACCGAGAGTGGTGGAGAAAGAAACATTTCCCTTTTCCCCTTCACCGTTAACCCTTCCCCGTTCACCGTTAACCCTTCCCCGTTCACCGTTCCCCTTTGAAACTTCAACAACTCTCCATAGGTTACCCGCATAAGGTAATTGCGCAAAACATTTCGGCGCAATTATCGCAAGCATCGCTCACTGCGCTCGTCGGAGTGAACGGTGCGGGAAAAAGCACCCTATTACGCACACTCACGGGAGAGCAAAAGGCTTTGGAAGGAGCATTAACGTTACACGGGAAAGCGCTCAACGACTACTCCCGAGGGGAACGCGCCCGACAGATTGCCGTAGTGTTGACACAACGAGTGGAGGCGTCGCAAATGCTTGCCGAAGAGGTGGTGGCACTTGGCAGATTGCCCTACACAAATCTCATGGGGAGTCTGAAATCTGCCGACCTCGAGGTGGTAAATCACGCCATCCGCGTGACAGGAATCACTCATTTGCGCCAGCGTCAGATTGGGTCGCTCTCCGATGGCGAACGCCAACGCGTCATGCTGGCCAAGGCGCTTGCACAAGAGACTCCCTTCATCCTTATGGACGAACCCACCGCCTTTCTTGACTACCCTTCGCGCACAGAGACTTTCATGCTCCTGCACAAGTTGGCACACGAGGAGCGGAAGTCTATTCTGCTCTCCACTCACGACCTTGACCTGGCACTAAAGTGTTGCGACCAAATTTGGTTGTTAGACAAGGGCACACTTACCATAGGCACTCCTCAAGATTTTTCTCAAAACAAGGCGCTCGACCGTGCCTTTTCCACCCCTAATTTTCAATTTGACACCACTAAATTCCTCACCCTATGACCGTTTGTATTGCTGAAAAACCCTCTGTGGCGAAAGATATCGCCCGCATTCTTGGTGCCACCACCCAGCGTGACGGTTACTACGAAGGGAATGGGTATCAAGTGACCTGGACTTTCGGTCACCTTTGTGAACTTAAGAATCCCGAGGACTATACTCCCATGTGGAAAAACTGGACTCTCGGCGCGCTCCCCATGGTTCCCGAACGCTTCGGCATACGCCTCAAAAACGATAAAGGGATTGAGCGTCAGTTTGCCACAATTGCCAATCTTTTCTCACAAGCTGACTGTATCATCAACTGCGGTGACGCCGGGCAAGAAGGGGAACTCATTCAGCGCTGGGTAATGCAGAAAGCCAGCGTAAAATGTCCCGTCAAGCGCCTCTGGATTTCCTCAATGACCGACGAAGCTATCCGCGAGGGATTTGCCAATCTCAAGGCGGCGGAAGAATATAAGTCGCTCTACGAAGCAGGTCTCTGTCGCGCCATCGGCGATTGGCTTTTGGGGATGAATGCTACTCGTTTATATACAATGAAGTACCTTTCCAATCGCGCGAAAGGTCAACCCGTGCTTTCCATTGGTCGTGTGCAAACTCCCACTTTGGCACTCATTGTGAAGCGTCAGGAGGAGATTGAAAACTTTAAGCCTGAACCTTACTGGGTGCTCACTACGAATTACCGCGATACGACGTTTACCGCCGTGCTTCAGTCGGAAGAAGAGGATGCTGCGGAAGCGGCGAAGCAGGGAAACTCTAATAGTAACGCCCCAGTCCGTCGTGGTTTTACCTCTGAGGAAGAGGGGCGCGAGGCTTTAGAGAAGATTCGCGACGCCGAGTTTTTTGTGACCTCCGTCACCAAGAAGAATGGTACGGAAGCCCCTCCCCACCTTTACGACCTCACTTCCCTTCAGGTGGATTGTAATAAAAAGTTTGGCTATTCCTCAGACCTCACGCTTCAACTCATACAGAGTCTCTACGAAAAGAAACTCACGACGTATCCTCGCGTAGATACGCGCTTCCTTCCGGATGATGTGTATCCGAAATGCGGACAGATTATGAACGGTATCTATGCCTATTACAAGGAACAGATAGATCCGCTTCGTGGTGCGTCACTCCGTAAGTCGAAAAAGGTGTTTGACAATAGCAAAATCACAGACCACCACGCCATTATCCCTACGGGCGAGGCGCCACGCACAATGACGGACACCGAACGCAATGTTTATAATCTCATAGCCTTTCGCTTCATCAGCGCTTTCCATCCTGATTGCAAATTTCAAACGACTACGGTGCTCGGTGAGGCAGCAGAAGTGCCCTTTAAGGTAACGGGTAAGGTGATTGTGGAACCCGGTTGGCGCACGGTCTATACTTCGGACAAGGATAAGGAAACCGAGAAGTCGCAAGAGGAAAATGCGGATGAAGAACGCACACTCCCCGTCTTCACAAAGGGAGAACACGGTCCGCACGTCCCTGACTTGGCGCAGAAACAAACACAACCGCCCAAGCCTTATACAGAAGCCACCCTCTTGCGTGCTATGGAAACGGCGGGTAAGTTAGTGGATGACGTCGAACTCCGTGAGGCGATGAAGGAAAACGGCATTGGTCGCCCCTCTACCCGAGCGGCGATTATCAAAACCTTATTCTCGCGCGAATATATCCGCCTCCAGCGCAAGTCTATCTTTGCCACGGAGCGCGGTGTGCAACTCATCGGGCTCATTAAGGAAGAACTCCTCAAGAGTGCCGAACTCACGGGTCGCTGGGAGAAGAAGTTGCGCGAAATTGAGCGTCAGGAGTACGACCCCAAGCAGTTTATTGACGAACTCAAGGCGATGGTGACCGACATTGTCCGACAAGTGCTCTCCGACAATACCAACCGCCTCACCGCCATGGCTACTTCTGCCCCCGATGCCTTAGCGCATCTCAAGGCTAAGGCAGATAAGAAGGAG
>CALFGU010000120.1 GCA_937877685.1 uncultured Prevotella sp. | reverse complement strand
CGATTGGGAGTGCAAACAGTTGTTGGTGGATGTGTTGAAGAAGCATTTTGGGGCAGAACTCAAAATCCTCAATACGAATAAGGCAGCCTTTCAGTTGCACCTCGACCCCACTATCGACAGCAAGGAAGGTTATCAACTTGAAGTGACCCGTAAGTGCGTCAAAATCAGTGCTGCCACTCAGGTGGGCTTGTTTTATGGCATCCAAACGCTGGATCAAATCCTGATGGGCGACCAGCGTAGCACGCTCAACGGCGAGATTCGTCAGTTGAAGATTACCGATGCTCCGCGCTTCGGTTTCCGCGCCCTGATGCTCGACCCTGCGCGCCACTTTTTGCCTGTCAAGGACGTGAAATTCTTTATCGATCAGATGGCACGCTATAAGTTTAATGTCTTGCAGCTCCACTTGACCGACGACCAGGGTTGGCGCGTAGAAATTAAGAGTCAGCCGAAGCTCGCCAGCAAGCAGCATTACACGCAGGAGGAACTCCGTGACATCGTTGAGTATGCCCGTAAGCGCGGGGTGGAAGTTATTCCCGAAGTGGACGTACCCGGACACACCGTAGCGATACTTGCGGCGTATCCCCACTTGGCTTGTACGCACAAGCAGGAAGCTGAAAAGAAGGTAGGCGAAACGGTGAACATGATGCTCTGTGCGTCGCAGGAAGAAGTCTATGACGTGATGGCAGATGTGGTGCGCGAGATTGCCGAAATCTTTGATTCTCCCTACTTCCACTTGGGTGGTGACGAGGCTGCCGTACCTGAAAACTGGGCAAAGTGTGATGCCTGCAAGCAGTTGATGGAAAAGTTGGGTTATACAAAACCTACGCAGTTGATGATCCCCTTCTTCAACCGCGTTTTGGATGAAGTGCGCAAGAATGGCAAAAAGCCCATCCTCTGGTGCGAACTCAATAACATCTGGCCCCCTGCTGATGACTACCTTTTCCCTTATCCGAAGGATGTAACGCTCGTGACGTGGCGCAATGCCTTGACGCCTACGTGTCTTGACCTTACGCGCAAGAACGGTCACCCCATCATTATGGCACCGGGTGAACATGCGTACCTCGACTACCCACAGTATCGCAACGACTTCCCCGAGTTTAACAACTGGGGTATGCCTATTACCACCTTGCAGAAGACTTACGAACTCGACCCCGCTTATGGTTGCTCGGAAGCGGATGCTGCGCACATCCAGGGCGTAATGGGTACGCTTTGGGCGGAGGCTATTCCCGACGTAAACCGTGCTACTTACATGGCATTCCCCCGTGCGCTCGCCCTTGCAGAAGCGGGTTGGACCGAAATGCCCCAGCGCAACTGGGAATGCTTTAAGCAGCGCCTCTTCCCCAACCTCTACGAGTTGATGAAGCAGGGGGTGAGCGTGCGTGTGCCGTTTGAAATAGTAAAACGTTAGGTTTGAGGTTATAAGGTCGCTTCGCTGTAAGGTTTTTAAGGACTATGCAGTGCGGATGCCTCTAAAAACCTCATAA
>CALFGU010000119.1 GCA_937877685.1 uncultured Prevotella sp. | reverse complement strand
AACGGTGTACACAGAAATTCGTCTGCGTACACCGTTTGTGGGTTAGATAGGAGTAACTGGGAGTGCGTACCCTTAAAAAAAGAGACTGTGTCGCGATTTATATAAACGACACCGTCTCTAAGTATTTGCAGATAATTGATGCCTATAAAATATCTAACGCGGTGTTGCTTCCAACCGTTTTCAGGTCTTCCACTGTAAACACAAGGTCTATGGTTTCGCCACTCTCGTCGCCCACATATCTGTAAATGACTCCCTTGTTTACAGATGTGAGAAGCGTTATAAACCGCTCGAGCATGGGTTCGGCAAAATATGCTTCTACAGAACTGCGCATCTCACGCATGACCTCGGGATGCTTTAATTGACTGATGTCATACAAAGCTTCGTCAATGTCTGCGTAATAGACTATAAACCCTTTCTCATCTACAACTTTTTGCATCATCAGTCCCTCTTCAATGGTATAAGGACAGCGCGCGTTTTCCATACTCACCTGATTCGTTATAATCATTTCGTAGATTTCTGTTTCAGACAGGGGGCGCGCTAACATTTCTTTTAATTCCTCAGATGAGCAGGCCACTTCACACGTTTTGCCTGATGAGGCATTTTTGTACACTACCCTTAATCCTGCATGGGCTTTGACAATCATTTCGCTCAAATTGCGCGAGTCACCAGTGGCAAATGCCAGTTTTAAATTGTTTTGAACAAGTTCTTGATTCTTGTTGAAGGCGTCAATGTCAATAAATTCTTCATTAATGTTATAATAAATCTTTACTTCATGTGAATCATCAAGGTATTTAACATCTAAAACATCCCCTAACATTCCCATATTCATGGGGCATTCTGACTGAACTTTGTTGATAACAGTCTTTAGTTTCTTCACGGATTGGTCTTCACAACTCGTAAGTGTCATGACGAGTATAGACATCATCATGAAAATGGGGGAAATAAATTTTTTCATAGTTGAATCAGATTATTAATAAAGTTGAAGATTTTAATCTCTTTGGGGATATCTCTTTTTTCGTTTCACCTGTTCTTCGCCCTCAGCGTGACGAGAGGCACGAGCATTTCTTCGAGTGAGACTCCGCCGTGTTGGAAGGTGTTTTTATAGTACTGCACGTAGTGATTGAAATTGTTGGGGTAGGCAAAGAAGCGACTCCCCGTGGCGAAGATGTAGGTGGTGGAGAGATTGGGGGCGGGGAGTAAGAGTCGCTTGGGGTCTTTCGCCTCAAAGAATTCCTTGGGGTTATAGTTGAGGTTTTTGCCTAACTTATAGCGCAGATTGGTGTTGACATTCTTGTCGCCCACAACGCGAATGGCTTCGTCCGTGCGGATAGATCCGTGGTCGGTGGTGATAACGATGTCGTAATCTAAGGAAGCGAGCCACTTGAAAAGTTCTTTCATGCTGGAATGTTGGAACCATGAGCGCGTGATACTGCGATAAGCGGCTTCGGAAGAGGCGAGTTCGCGCACCATTTTGGATTCCGTGCGGGCATGGCTGAGAATGTCAATAAAGTTAATGACCATGACGCTGAGCGGAGCGAGAGGCATGGAGCGCACTCCGGAAAGGAAGCGCTCGGCGGCGACTGAGTCGTTGAGTTTGGTGTAAGTAAAGGGTTCCTTACGGCGTAGGCGCTCGAGGTGGGTGCGGATGAGTTCTTCCTCATTGAGGTTTTTGCCCTCGTCTTCTTCTTCGTCCACCCACAGATGGGGGTAACGCTCGCGAATCTGCAGGGGCATGAGGCCCGAGAATATGGCATTGCGGGCATACTGTGTGGCCGTGGGGAGAATGCTGAAGTAAAGTTCTTCCTCCATGTCAAAGTCGTCGGCAAGGTCTTGACTAATGATGCGCCATTGGTCATAACGCAGATTGTCGAGCACGAGGAGCATGACCTTCCGATTGTCACGCAAGCGGGGGAATACGGCATGGCGGAAGATGTCGGGGGAAATGAGTGGGCGCTCTTCGGGATGGGCAATCCAGGTTTCGTAATGCTTGCGTATGAATTTGGCAAAGGCGGCGTTGGCTTCCTGTTTTTGCATGGCGAGCATCTCGCTCATGGCGCCGTCAGTGGGAGCGAGTTCGAGTTCCCAGTGCACGAGTTTGCGGTAAAGTTCCTTCCACTCGTCGGCAGAGAGATTGTCGCTGATTTGCATGCCGATGCGCGAAAATTCCTGTCGGTAAGAGGTTTCCGCCACTTCGTTTTCCAGTTCCTTTCGGTGAATGTTTTTCTTGAGCGCAAGCAGAATTTGATTGGGGTTAACAGGCTTAATGAGATAATCCGCAATCTTAGCGCCGATGGCTTGGTTCATGATGTCCTCCGTCTCGTTTTTGGTCACCATCACTACGGGGACATTGGGGAGGATGTCCTTAATGCGCGCAAGGGTTTCGAGCCCGCTCAACCCTGGCATATTCTCGTCGAGCAGAATAAGGTCAAACGGTTGTTCGCGACAGATGTCGAGGGCATCCGTCCCGTTAGAGCAGGTGGTTACTTCGTAATCCTTGTTCTTGAGAAATATGATATGGGCTTTGAGAAGGTCAATTTCGTCGTCCACCCAAAGAAGTCGGCCTTGCATAGGTGTGAGGTCTAATTGGAAAAATTGAATTGGGAAAGACTAAAAACAAATCGGCACTTATTTCAAATTATTCGGCTTTTAGTTTGAAATAAGTGCCGATTAGTTTTAACTATTCCCCACTCTTTTACAATTAAATCACTATTAAGTTTATGCCTCTCACTTTTAATCTCATACATACAGATATTCATAGTCACGCCCGTGCTGGTATCATCACGACTGACCACGGTCAAATTGAAACGCCCATTTTCATGCCAGTAGGCACCGTGGGTAGCGTAAAGGGAGTGCACCTGCATGAAATCAAAGATGACATTCAGGCGCAAATAATCTTGGGCAACACCTATCACTTATATCTTCGTCCTGGACTTGAGATTATAGAAAAAGCAGGAGGCTTGCATAAGTTCAACGGTTTCGACCGCCCCATGCTGACCGACTCAGGAGGTTTTCAAGTGTTCTCACTAACAGGTATTCGCAAGTTGACCGCAGAGGGATGTGAATTTCGTTCACATATTGACGGAAGTAAGCACTTCTTTACCCCCGAAAAAGTGATGGACATAGAGCGTACAATTGGTGCAGACATCATGATGGCTTTCGACGAATGCCCCC